>CAYMXM010000314.1:0-6223 GCA_964394065.1 uncultured Pirellula sp.
TCCTGCGCGCCGAGATCAAGGGAAATTCTGCGCCGTCAGCGTGTACGCTTACTCTCCAACCGAGGTGAAGCTGCCCAAGAGGTTGTCTTGCGGATCAAGGTCGAGAACGAGGGGACGAATTATCAGGAATCTGAGTTCCCCTTATACAAAGGTCAAGATTACCAACAAAACGGACTTTTGGGAGAAGGGGAGGACGGATCCGGGTCAGGCTCAGGATCCGGATATGGCTCTGGTTCAGGGTCGGGATCGGGATATGGGTCGGGTTCAGGCTCTGGCTCAGGTTACGGATCAGGTTCGGGGTCTGGATATGGCTCCGGTTCAGGATCTGGTAGTGGCAGTGGTTCAGGCTCGGGATCTGGTAGTGGCTCAGGCTCTGGTAGTGGTAGTGGTTGGGCGACCCAAGAGGGGAATGCGAACGCGGATCCAGAGACTACGTGCGAATCCCCTGCCAACGCAGCTGGGGCAAATGGAAGCGTCGATCTAAATTCCGGGAACCTAACCCTCTTTGGGCTTGGTTTAACTTGTGACAGCACCGATACACTTCCGTCCTACCGCTCCAGTGAAAATCCTCATCCGATTATCGCGGTGCGCCATACCTTGCCAGAAAATGAGTCGGTACCTGATCGGATAACGGCTCAATTGACTTTCGGAGGTTTGGTGGGGCCCATTGTTTACTATGACACAACAGGCCTGGAACCGGGCCAAGAGTTGCGCATCGTATTGCAGGCCGATGCCACGACTCTTCCAACCGGTCGTTACGACTGGGACGTATCCGTTGTGACAGGCACCGGGATCAATGCACAGGAACACAACTACGATGGTTATCGGGAAGTCTTCAATCGCATCAACAGCGAATTCGGAAACCGAATATGGATCAACGATCTCGATCGGTTGATTATCTATTCAAATGGCATCTCGTTGATTCGCGGAGATGGGACAGCAGGCTGGTTTCGCAAGACCGACGCAGATGAATTCGAGTCGCCACGCGGGAGCCTTTCATCCCTTGTGGAAAACCTCGACGGTAGCTTCACACTGCAACGTCACCGGGGAGACCGAGATGAGTTCGATGCGTCAGGGTTACTAACCAAGCGTGTAGATCGATACGGAAACGAAACCCTCTACTACTACACTGATGCCGATGGAGACTCGGTTCAAGACGAGTTGTCCGAAGTCGTCGATCCCTTTGGGCGAAGCACCCTATACACCTATTCCAGTGGACTTTTGCAAAGCCTGACAGACTCGGCTGGTCGCGTTACGACCTATCAGTACAACATCAATCGATTTCTCACGTCGATCACCGAGACGGATCCTGACGGTCCAGGGCCTCTCACGGCACCGGTCACCACCTTGGAGCATGATGGAGCTGGTCGGGTTACTCGTCTTACAGATCCGATCGGTAGAGTAACCGATTATACTTATAGTTTTTCAGGAAGACTCAAAAGCGAGTCCATCGGAGGGCATACCTGGGAGCTTACTCCCCGCGAAGTCCAAGGCCTCGTCGACGTCAACGAGACCGGGTACGACGAGTACAATTTAGCATCGTCTGAATTCTTAGTGCTTCCTGCGGTTTCGACCATCACGGATCAGGGTTCCGAAACGACGATTTTAGAGCTCGATTCGTTTGGGTACACAACCTCCACGCTCGATGCGCTTGGGAATCGCTGGATATACAAAAGAAATCCCCATGGTCAAGTGATCGAAATCATCGGCCCAGACCCTGATGGTGCCGGTCCGCTTCATGCCCCCGTAACCAAGTACGAACACGATTCGACGGGGAATGTTTCAAAGATCATTCATCCTGATCTTGCGGAGGAAACTTTTCTCTATGACGCGGTTTGGAATCAACTAACGAGCCATATCGATCCTATGGGACGCCAAACTCTTTATGAGATCGATCCCACCAATGGCAACATCCTAGAAGTTCGGCGCGTTGTCGGCCTAGATGACCGCAACTCCAGTGAGACAGACGACGTCGTCGTGAGCTACACCTTCACCGATTCCAGCGGTGACTTGCCTGCTGGGATGCTCCTTACCGAGACGGACCCGATGGGTCGAATTACGAGCTACGCCTACTACGATAATCCTCTCAACGATCAATTTGGAAGACTACAATCGGTAACGATGGCGTTGGGAACTGCAGACGAGGCGACGCAGAACTTTGAATACAATTCTGCGGGGAATTTGACAGCAACCGTCGATCCCCTCGGGCGACGAACGGAATACGAGTACGATGCGTTAGGCCGGTTAATTCAAGCAACCCTGCCAGACCCTGATGGCCTAGGACCTCTCACCTCTCCGGTCGTCTCCTTGGAATACGACGCAATAGGCCAATTGATCCGACAGACCGATCCTCTCCTACGTGTTACCGAATACGAGTACGACGTTCGGGGGAATCTCGTGAAGATACTTCGCCCGAGCCAAGATGGCCTCGCTCTCTCGACCATCACCTTGATGAGTTACGATGCGGCAGGACGCCTGGAGAGTCTCACGGACCCTTTGGGAAAGGTTACACTCTATGAATACGACGCAATCGGGCAACTGACCAAGGTAACCCAACCCGATCCAGACGGAATCGGTCCGCTCACCTCTCCTATCACGGAGTTTGCTTACGATCCGTTGGGACGATTGCAATTGGTCACCGATCCACTGGGAAATATTACTGAGTATTTCTACAGCTCGCGTGGTCATCTCCTCGGCGTAATCTTCCCGGATCCGGATGGAGTGGGACCGCTCCTCTCTCCTCAAGTGGGTTACGAGTATAACGCCGCAGGCCAATTGATTCGTGAAACCAATCCTCTAGGGGATGAAACCGAGTATTCATACGACGCGCTCGGGCGGCTTGCGTTGGTTACGCTTCCCGATCCTGATGGCGTAGGGCCCCTGCAATCCCCTGTGCAGAGTTTCCTGTACAACAAGCTGGGACAAATCACCTCTCAAACAGACCCTTTGGGTATCCTCACCCAATTCGGATACGATGCGTTGAATCGTCTCATCAGTACCACGCAAGCTGATCCCGATGGCCCGGGCCCTTTGACAGCTCCGGTCACGTCGTACCAGTACGACGCCGCAGGGCAACTTGCGAGTACGACCGATCCACTTGGCCGCCAAGTGACACGGCAATACGACAACTTAGGACGGATCGTTCAAGTAACGCTCCCCGATCCCGATGGTGCAGGTCCTGCGGTTAGCGCAGTCGAACAGTATCACTACGATGCTGCTAGTAACCTTACCCAGTACGTGGACGCGCTCGGCAAGATTACCGCCTACGCATACAACGCACTCCACTGGCGCATCAGCACGACAGATGCGAACAGTGAAACCACCCTCATGTCCTATAACGATAACGGACAGATCACCAGTCTCATCGATCCATTGGGCAATGAAACCAATTGGATTTATGATGGGCTGGGGAGGACGATCGAAGAAACCAACGAGCTGTCCGATTCTCGCTACTTCCGCTATGACGCGGTGGGAAACCTCTTGGAGAAAACCGACCGCAATGGTCGCATAACCCAATACGATTACGACTCCCTATACCGCCTCACAGCAGAGCGTTGGCTGGACTCCAATAATACACTCCTGAGGACTCTCACCTACCAGTACAATATTGGGAGTCAACTGACACAAGCAAGCGATCCTACAGCCACCTACGCGTTTGTGTTCGATGCGCTAGGACGTGTAACAGAATCGACCCACACATTGTCGGCTCTGAGCGGACCGGTCGAGTTCTACCAGCAGTTCGATGCCGCGGGTAACCGAAAGCAGTTAGCCGCGACCATCGACTCCAACGCCGATTTCGTTACCGATTTCAATTACGACAACCTCCATCGTCTTGTAGGGATCCAGCAACAAGGAGCCCTGGGTGGCAATGCCGTGGCGGAGAAGCGGATTGATTTCGCTTACAGCGCTGCAGGGCAATTCTCCGAGATTAGCCGTTACGCAGATTTAGCCGGACTGCAGCTCGTCGCAGCAAGTAACTTCGCCTACGACGATGCAGGGCGCCTCGTCAGCCTAACCCATGAGCAAGGAGTCAATCTCCTCGCAGGGTACAGTTGGACCTACGATGCCTCAAGTCGTTTAACCCAATTCTCTTCCGTTTTAGATGGTGTCGTCGACTACACGTACGACGACCTAGGACAATTAATCGGCGCAGATTACGACTATCAAAGTGACGAATCGTACAGTTACGACGCCAATGGGAACCGCACCAATACAGGCTATAGCACCGGTTCGAACAACCGACTTCTATCCGATGGTGTTTATACCTACCAGTACGATGCCGAAGGGAACCGAACGAAGCGAACCGAGATAGCGACCGGTCGAGCCGAGGAATACCACTGGGATCACCGCAATCGCTTGGTGAGCGTTGTTTTCTTGAATAGCCTTAGCGCACTAGAACGCGAGGTCGAGTACGAGTACGACCTATTCGACCGCAGGGTTGCGAAATCGGAAACACCGGTAGGGGGACCGACGACCAGTGAGGTCTTCGTGTACGACGGCGAGCACGTCGTCTTGCGATTTGTGGACGACGCGCTTAGCAACCGCTATTTGCATGGTCCACTAGTCGATCAGATTTTGGCGGACGAGCAAGTCGACACGCTTCTGAGCGCTGGCGAGGTCCTATGGCCTTTGACCGATCAGCTTGGCACCGTACGAGACTTAGCGATCTACGATTCCCTTACAGGAGACACCGCGGTCGCAAACCACATCCGATACGATGCGTTTGGTCGAGTCATATCGGAGACAAACGGGGCGGTCGATCATATTTTCGGTTATACCGGACGAGAGTGGGATTCCTCGGTGGACCTGCAGTACAACCGAGCTCGCTGGTATGATCCGCGAACCGGTCGCTGGCTCAGCACCGACCCCATCGGCTTCACCGCTGGAGATGCGAATCTCTACCGATATGTAGGGAATGGATCGACCAATGCAACCGATCCAAGTGGTTTGTGGGAGGAAAGGACACCAGGCTTTGGTTATTGGTGCAACCCGGTTTCGCAATGGTTCCGGAGTCAAGCATTAACTAGCGCGTTGCAAGAATCGAATATCCGAATACTCAAGGAACTGGAGGCTTTCCCCAAGACGTCGGAGATTGCAAGTCGAACGTTTCGAGATGTCCAGACCTTCGGTAAAGAGGAAGCGGCTGAAAAGACACGCGTACTTGTTGAGATCTACAGCACTACTACGGGAGCAATAACGGGAGGAGCAAAACCTTCATTCGGCGGTGGAGGTGCTGGTGGAGTCGGAGGCGGCGCAGGTGCAAGGACAGGAGCTGGTAAAGGGGGGGACACTGTTCGGTCTGGAACGAAGGGAGTTCCCCTTCCTACTATGAAATCCTCACCTTTTGGCCCTAAAATCGCAGACCCTATACTGAAAAACGGCGTACCGAAGAACTGGACGAAGGAAGATATTGCAGATGCCATTTATCAATACGAATTGAGCATTGCCTCGAGGTACGCAGAACTAAGGGCTTTCGACACAGCGGGAATCGGCTCTGCGACTGAGCGGTTGGCTCACACTCGAAGGATTACACAGGAAGAAGCGTTTTTGGCTTCTCTCCGAAAAGCACTGGAGAACCGAAGATGATAATCGTTCGATTAAAACATTTGATGAAAAACTGTAGTCTCGACCAATTAGCTTTTGACCAGCTAGTTGACGAGTTTAGAGGAGAGCGAGACGCTACAGAACTACTTGAGGTACTGAACTGCCAAGACGATGAATTAGTGCGAATTGGTACATGGATTCTGTCGGAAATCGCATTTTCAAAGTACGATAGTGAAGATTTCAAAAATCGCCTTTACGAGCTCACAACACATCCGTTACCAGCCGTACGAATGCATTCACTAAATGCTTTGTTTCCTTTGCTTAGCCTGAGAGAATCGAGATCAAGAGCCCTCATTGAAAGGTTAAAAGCGGATGATAATGAGGGAGTTCGCATGATGGCGGAAGCTGCCGCGAACCAACTTAACAATCAGAATCAAGATTAAGGTGGCTGGCCTCAAAGTGCTTCTGCCCAAATCTGATCACACTTTTTTCCGAGCTACCACTCTGCAAGGAGAATGAAACTACGACTACAATTCGGATCGAAACGAACCAAAAATGCGATCAGAGCAAGGAGCGGGGAAAGCACTCGTGATGGATTGAACAACCTCACTACATTTGCTTACGACGACTTGAACCGTCTTACCACTCTGGGGACACCTCATCCCACCACCCCGGGAGC
>CAYMXM010000315.1:0-6213 GCA_964394065.1 uncultured Pirellula sp.
CCCCTACCCGGGGCTACCTTTCCTTGACCTACGGTCAAAGCGAAGGGCGAAGCCCTCTTCTTCCTCACCCCTCACCCCTCACCCCTCAACCCTGCTCCGTTCGATTCGTGGTTTGTTCCTCTGTTCTTCCTGAAGCCATGTTTTCTGCAAACCTTTAGGCCGGTTGTAACGGTTATGCGTTCAGGAAAGCTTTGATTGTCGGAATCTCTTCCCGAACCGTTAATGGTTGCCAAAGAAGCTGTGCCATCCTTACCTAGACCCTTGTCTTTATTGCCCCCGTTTCCAAATCACGCTGTTTCCAAACCACTCCGTTCCCCCAAAACGATGGAACTCGTTCAAGTTCAGAACCTAAGCAAGATATATCCGGATCATGCCTCCGGAGAGTTTCACGCTTTGGATGGCGTTTCCTTCTCCGCTAGCGCCGGCGAAGTGTTCGGTTTGCTCGGCCCCAATGGAGCCGGAAAGACCACGGTATTGCGAATCCTCGCTACCATCCTGCGTCCAACCTCCGGGCACGCGAGAGTGTTTCAGTTCGATGTGACAACGCAACCTGAATATGTACGCCATTCCATAGGGTTCGTTTCCAACAACACTGCGATCTACGACCGGATGTCGGCGTGGGAACTCGTGGAGTACTTTGGAAAGCTATACGAAATCGGCAGCGAAGAGCTCGAAGAGCGAATGCACACTCTCTTCGCTCAACTTCAAATGAACGATTTCCGAGACTGCCCTGGGGCAAAGATGTCCACAGGGATGAAGCAGAAAGTCTCCATCGCCCGCGCCTTGATCCACAACCCACCTGTACTGATTTTTGACGAAGCATCCCTCGGGCTCGATGTTCTCGTTGCACGGGCCCTGCAACTGATCGTAAAAGACTTGCGGGATCGTGGTAAGTGCATCATCTATTCCACCCACATCATGCGAGAGGTGGAGCGATTGTGCGACCGAGTTGCCATCATGCATCGAGGTAGAGTGATCGATACAGGGACGCTCGACGAGCTAGCCGATCGGCACGAACAAGCGGACTTCGAAGAGCTCTTCTATCAGTTGCTACTGGAAAGTAGCGTCAATCTTTCTCCAGTTGGAGTGGGAGAAGGAATATGAATTGGAACCACATCAAGCTCATCTTCGAACGAGAAGTGCGCGATCAGCTCCGTGATCGACGCACTATGTTCACCATTTTCTTCCTCCCCATCCTTCTCTATCCCTTGATGGGGATCGTGATGTTCGAGGTAGCTCAAATCCCTAAACAGAACAACGTCACGATCGGTGTCGTGGGTAGCGAGCACATCCCCACCACCATTCGATTGTTCGAGGACGAAGATCCGTCGATCCGATGGAAGAAGCTTCCTAGCGATCGCGCCCTCTCCCATGCTTTCGCTGAAAGTGAGAAACGACATCGAGAACCAGCTTCCACCGAACCACGCCTCCCCGCGACGCGAAACATCGAAGAGGTCCTTCGGGAATACGAAGTCGATTTGCTCGTCGCCATTCCCGAAGATTTTGCGGAACACGTGTGGGAGTCATCGATCCACGTTGTGAGCAATCAACGATGGGAGCGATCGCTACTCGCCTCATCCCTTTTTCAAGCGCGCGTGGAAGGACTTCACCGCACCTGGGTTCGAGAAACCCTTGATGACAAAGGGGTGGGAGCAAAGCTATTGGAACCACCTCGTGTGGATGTCGTCGATTTCGCCCCTCCCGAGTCGAAGCGAGCGTTGATTTGGTCGAAGATTCTTCCCTTTGTTATGCTCATCTGGGCGTTGACAGGCGCTTTCTACCCAGCTGTCGATCTTTGCGCAGGGGAGAAAGAACGAGGTACACTAGAAACCTTGCTTTGCAGCCCCGCGAATCGGCGGGAGATCGTGTGGGGAAAGCTTCTTACGATACTTTGTTTCAGCCTCGGTACCGCACTCCTCAATCTCTTTAGCATGTACGCGACCGCTACGCTCGTCATGAGCCGGTTTCAGACCGAAGCGGGGGAAAAGATGATGGCAGCGCTTGGCCCCCTCCCTATCACGTCGCTGATCTGGCTTATTCTCCTCGTCATTCCGATGTCGGCGATGTTCAGCGCGTTGGCGTTGGCCGTGGCGAGCCTGGCAAAGAGCACTAAAGAGGGGCAATATTACTTGATGCCTCTTCTATTGGTCGGCATGCCGTTGGTGATGCTTCCGATGATCCCAGGAATCGTTCTTTCACCGGGCACAAGTATCATCCCGGTTACGGGAGCGGTTTTGGTTTCCAAGACATTGATGGATGGAGAGTTTCTTCATGCGATGCTTCATCTGCCGACGGTTGCAACGGTGACCGTTCTCTGTACGTTGCTCGCCACCCGTTGGGCGGTTCGGCAATTCGAAAGTGAATCGGTCATGTTTTGTGACGCTTCGCGAGTCACCCTGCGAAGTTGGCTCAGGAACGCTTGGCGGCAACGGGACATCACTCCGACGGCAAGTGAATCGACCCTTTGCGGAATGTTGATCTTGGTCACTCTCTTCTTTGGTCGACTCAGCATGTCGAGCAATGAACTGAACTGGAGCAGCATGGTTCAGTCGACGCTGGTGGTTCAAATCGGTCTTATGCTCGCTCCTGCGTTGATCATGGCGACGTTGTTGACACGATCTATTCGGACGGCGTTGCGAATCCATCAAGTTTCGTTCAAGGCCCTCCTCGCTTGCGTGGCTCTTGCCGTCGCCCTTCATCCTACCTATTCGATCCTCGCAGTTGCCATTAGCCACGAATTCAAACTGGGGGAAGAAACGACGGCGATGCTCCAGCAATTCGATGGGCTCCTCGCTTCCGCTCCGATAGCCTCCGTTCTCTTCGTCATGGCGTTGGTTCCAGCGATTTGTGAAGAACTCGTCTTTCGCGGCTTCATCTTCTCCGGGTTGGAGAGAAACAAAGGACATGTGCGCGCGATTCTCATATCCGCGTTGTTGTTTGGACTATCCCACGGGGTTTTGCAACAAACCTTAACGGCAACTCTTATGGGGCTCCTTCTCGGTTGGATTGCGTATCGCACCGGCGGTGTGATTTGCGCAATCGCATTCCATGGTGCTCACAACTCACTTTCGATGTTGATCGGTACGTGTAGTAGTCGGGGCGACGCGATTCCCTCCTGGTTGACCTGGGCGGTCACGATGGAGAACGATCGCTGGGCCTACACCGACCTGTGGAGCACGATGAGCATTGGGATCGCCATTCTCCTGATCGCTTGGATTGCGTCGTTGAACTCCAAGAATCGTCGAGCGATCGGATTCTGGAGGACTAAACCTTATCAAACCGTATCAACGTAAGGTGAACGCCAGATGAAGAAATACCAGAACTCTTGTCTGGTTGGGGCTAGTCCCCGCCAGACACCGCTTTGGCGTCCTAGAACCCGCCGCGTTTTAGAACGCTGCTCCCCTCGCCCCGCTTCGGGGAGAGGGGCCGGGGGTGAGGGGTAGAAGTGTTAGAAACGTCGACCAAGCTTAGCTCGATCCTATCTTCGTACTCAGCGAAGCGGTACTCGTACTCGAGATTCGAGTACGAAAAGAGGGAACGCTTGCTAGGACGCCAAAGCGGTGTCCGACGGAGACAAGCTCCGGTCGGACAAGAAACACCCAATTCCCTTAAGGAAAAATCAATGATTGCGGAAGAGCTCGCGCCCTTTCGCTACTATGCGCCGCTCCTCGCCCAATAACTTACTTGTCCTTATCGCAGAACTTAACAAATCGCAGAACTTAACAAGGTAACTGAGAATGACTTTACGCCGAGTACAAAAATTTGTCGATCACGAAGTGCAAGCCTCCCTCGCTTGGAGAATCGCTGGCCATTGGATCATGTTTCTTCTTGCGTGCGGTGTTGGGACCATCATTTGGACGCGATTGGTCGAAGCCCCAACCGAGTCGTGGTCACACGTAATCAGGCACTGGATATCTCACTTCGTTCCCTTTGCCGTGATCGCGTTCTGTTTGCTCCCACTCTTCTTGAGGGATGCAATTCGTCTATCGAACCGCTTTGCAGGTCCCATCATTCGAGTCCGTCGAACCTTGGGTGAACTAGCCGACGGGAAAGAACCGATGCCGGTTAATTTCCGCAAGGGTGACTTCTGGCTCTCTCTTCAAAACGAACTCAATCGAGTCATCTCCAAGCATCGCCATGAATCGAACCATCCATCGTGATCGCAAACCAAACGCTTCCTTTGCTTGTGCAACGCTCAACCCAAATATGACATTATGAACCGTCCTATTCGAATACCCTCTCCTCAACGCTGTGAAGCATTCTCCCCTGGGAGATCGGGCGTTTCCTCACCGTGGCCCGGGCCTATCGCCCGGAGTTGCGAAGGTTGCTCCGGGCGAGACGCCCGGGCCACGAGCAAATCGCACGGCAAGCAGCGTCGCGGAGCAGCGCTGGTCGAGTTCGCCGTCTGCCTTCCTGTCATCATGATCGTTTTGCTGGGGAGCATGGAAGCATGCTCTGCGATCTTTGTCCGGCAAGCGCTCACCTGTAGCGCGTACGAAGGGATTCGGGCGGCCGTAAAAGGTGGGGCGGTGACCAGCGAGTCGGTCGCTCGCGCCCAAGCTGTTCTCGATACTCGAGGGATTAAGAACAGCACAATTCGGTTCGAGCCGGCTGACGTTCGGGACGCCGACCGCGGGACTGATATTGTGATCGAGGTTAGCGCTCCTTATGCAGTCAACAGCCCTTTTTTTGGACATGTGATTGCGGATCGCGTTACGACGGTTCGCACCGTCATGTCCAAAGAGTAACTCCTAGCCCACAACTACGCACCACTCGGAATCCATCATCATGAAAACTGGGCCTGCTTATTCGCTTAACCTTCATCGCCTTGCGAACCACCGGCAACCGCGTCGCCGCCGTGGAGCGATGGCAATTCTGATCTGCGTGATGATTTTTGCCTTCATCGCCATCGTGGCCTTCTCGGTCGATGTCTCCTATATGTACTTGGTGAAGTCGGAGTTGCGGAGCGCGACCGACGCAGCGGCGAAGGCTGCTTCGGAGACCCTCGCCCGTACCCAGGATATCGATCTTGCTATCGCACGCGGTATGGAAATCGCAAAGAAGAATCGAGTAGCCAACGAAGAGCTACTTCTAGCTCCCTCCGATTTTGAGTTTGGTAAATCGGAGCTTTCGGGGGCTGGAACTTTTACATTCAACGGAAGCGGGACCCCCGTCAACAGCGTGCGGGTTAAGGGAACGAGGACAGCATCCTCACTCTCGGGGAGTGTTGGGCTCTTCTTTGGCCGAGTACTAGGGGTTACCCACTTCGAGCCAACGGAGGTATGCACCTCGACCTATATCCAACGGGACATCATTCTCGTTTTAGATAGGTCGGGATCGATGATGGACTATAACAAGTATCGAGATCTACAAAACGCGGTTCGCTTGTTTGTCACTATCATGGATGGAAGCCCTGTGGAGGAGCGGATTGGGCTCGCATCCTATGCGACAGATGCGAGCGAGGACGTGGAACTGACGGGCAATCTGCAACTCATCAACGATCGTCTCGACTCCATGTCGTTCGCAGGATTCACCAATATCTCAGGGGGAATCGATGCAGGTCGAAACATCATCAATCGAGGGCGGAGTCGAGACTTCGTCGAGAAGACGATGATCGTCCTTACCGACGGTCTCCAGAACCGAGGACGTTCTGCTACGCTTGCTGCCCAAGATGCAGTGGACGAGGGGATCACGATTCACAGCATTACCTTTGGGCGGGATGCCGATCGAACTGCGATGACCGATGTCGCGACTATCGGCCGGGGGCGTTACTTTCATGCGGCCACTGGAGACGATCTCGAAGATGTCTTCCGCGAAATCGCCTTAACTCTCGCCAGCATCATCACGGAGTAGATCATGACCACGAAACGTTGGCGTTCCCTAAACAGAACCGGAGCAACGGCGGTCGAGTTTGCGATCACCGCGAGCTTGTTGTTTGCATTCTTTTTCGCTGCTCTAGAGTTTTCACGCGTAACGCAGTATCGCCATACTGTTGAGAACGCGCTTTACGAAGGAGCTAGAGCCGGGATCATCCCTGGAGCAACAGCCGAAGATGTAAAGGATAGGGCGATGAGCATTTTGCGCATTTCGCGAATCACCGACGCAGATATCGAGGTTACTCCTGCGGTGCTCACCAATTCGACACGATCCTTAAAGGTTCGGATCCGCATGCCCTTGGATCGTGGCCTCTACGCCCCCGCATTCTACTTCGTC
>CAYMXM010000316.1:0-6209 GCA_964394065.1 uncultured Pirellula sp.
CCCTCATCCCCAGCCCTTCTCCCCCAAAGGGGGCGAAGGGAGCCAAAATCTTAAGCGATTCTGGTGTGTTACGCGGTCGGAGAGCTCGCAAAGTTCAGAGTATTGGGATGGCAAGGGGCCTTGGAGGGGAATTCGCCATTGAGATTCCGACCGCTTCACACACCCTACGTCATTCCCGGCGAGACGCCCGGGCCACGATTAGGCATCTCTTCTAATCCACCACCATATTCCGTCGAAGTGCATTGAACTGCACAACCCAGCGGACCAAGGCTACGTCTCCTTCCAAGCTAAGCTTTTCCAAAATGCGCTGCCGATGGCGCGCTACCGCTTGAAAACTGGTCCCGAAATTCGATGCGATGGTCTTCATCGAATTCCCCGCAAAGAGGAGATCGAGAACTTCCCTTTCTTTCGAGGTGAGGTTGTGCAGCTGCTCCTCCAGTTGGGCCAAATGCTTCAACTCGGTCTGGCGATTGACGGCTGCTTCGGCAGCTTTCTGCGCCCGCCTGCTAAAGTCGCTGGAATTCCCCTCGGGCTTTTCGAAGTAGCTTAAGGCTCCCGCTTGGATCGCATTGACACAATCCGTATAGCTGGGGACTCCGGCCGCAAAAATAACCGGAACCCGCCATTCTTTCTCTCGAAGGATTTTCATGAGGTCTGTTCCTTCGAGCGTTTCAAAATTAAACTCGGAAACAATGACGCCGAACGGCTCTGTGTGGATCAGATGAAAAAAGCGTTCGATCGAATCAAACTCGACAGCCTCATAACCGAGCTCTCTGGTTAACCGAGCCAAGTTTCCTCTCTTTTTGGTGTCGTTATCGATCAGATAGAAAACGAGAGAGGTTGAACCTGTCGACGGAAAAGTCGTTTTTTTTCGAGAAACCGAACCTTCCTCGCGTAGGGAAGCAGAAAGAAGTTTGCGGACTGGGGATGGAATGGTAATCATCGGAGTCGTCTGGCCCATTTCGTCACTCTTGCGGTGTGGTCGCTTTGTCATTTCCGTTCAAACCGAGAGGCGTAGTTTTTTGCTGACGGGTCCAGCCATAAACACAGGTTGCGACTCAAAGTTTCGCAATTATCCAACAATCTTTTCCCGTCTATGCTACAGTCGGGAGACTGGTTTTCCCTTGTACTCTTAAAAGGCTCCCTAGCTGTGGCAAAATCTGCCGGTTTTGACGACTCGACCACCCCTCCAGATGCGGAAGAGGGGACCGCTGAAACGACTGCTCGCCGATTGAAGCCTCGAAACGAAGAGTCGGCTCTGCTCGCTGTCTGCTCGGAGTGGGATTGGGGGGATTTGGCAAAGAAGCTACAGATCGTTTCGGGAGATTCCTTGCGTGGAACGAGCATTTCCTCGGGGAGGCACCAAACGGCCGAACATCTGGCTCGCCACTCCTCCTCCCTGCCTCATCCGATGGAGCTGACCTGCTTTCATATCGACTCCTTCCAAGCGAGTCGTACCGAAGTGCAATTCAAAATAGGGGATGATTCGGTAGAGGTTTCCCCGCCCCCGAATTTGAGCGTTCTATGCGCTGCGGATCTCCCCGATACGAAAATCGATTTTGGACTCCTATCCGTGGTAGCCACTGGAGAGGCAGAACTGACGCGCGATTACCTGCAACAGCTCTATCATCAGCTCCAGCTGGGGGGGATTCTCTTCGTCTCGGTCGACAACCTGGAGGACAAATGGGTCCATGAACAGCTCAAAGGCTATGAGAAGCGGGTCAAGGTTCGACGCCAGGACTCGGGGATGGTCTATTGCATCGAGAAAACGCGAGAGCTCAAGAAGCTGAAGGATTTCGCGTGCGAGTTGGCTTACCGGGATTGTGATGAGTTAGTCCGCCTCGTGACACGCCCTGGAGTTTTCTCCCATCGACAACTAGACAACGGAGCTCGCCAGTTGCTCGACGCGGTGGACGTCTATCCCGAGGCAAAAATTCTCGATATCGGATGCGGAGCTGGGTCCGTAGCGCTCGGCTTAGCGAAGCGAGACCCGAGCGCCCACGTTCATGCTGTCGACGCAAACGCGCGCGCCATCGACTCGGTGCAACGAGGGATCGCATTGAACGGTCTTACCAATGTGACCACCGAGGTGAATTGGACGGGGGTATACGGGGAACCGAATCGCTACGACATGGCGCTCGCCAACCCTCCTTACTATGGGGATTTCCGAATCGCTGAGAAGTTTCTCCAAGCAGCCCATCGATCCCTCCGTCCCGGAGGACGCTTGGTGCTAGTCACGAAACAACCTGGATGGTACCAAGAGAACTTGGGCCGATGGTTTACCGAATGCGAAGTGTTCGACTCCCGAAGGTACTTCATTGCATCAGGAATTAGACAGGCTTGAGACTTGAGGGATGAGGCTTGAGGAAGAGGGGGTACGCTCAGAGCAAAGCGATGGGCGTGGAGGCCCCCTGATTCTCAAGCTGAAGACCTTCTCCACGCCCTTCGTTCCTCAGGGACGTGCCACCCCGTCTCAGCTCTTAACTTAGCGGTAGTAGGCATTTTCCCTATCCGTGTATTCAGTGTTATCCGTGGTTAAAAAGCGAGCCTGACTTAGTTCTATATTTCCTAGCGCTTCTATCGCTCCCCCCCAGCCCCTCGCCCCGCTTCGAGGCGAGGGGAGCAGATATCTTAAAGCGAGGCGCGTTCTAGGGCGCCAAAGCGTTGTCCGACGGGGACGAGCCCCGGTCGGACAAGAAGCGAATTCGTTCGGTTCGTGGTTCATCTTGGAGAAAAACGGGACTGGAGGTATTACTAGTGTGCGTCTTATCTCCCATTACACCGAGATAGTGCGAAGGTATCTTCCATCCCCGGAAGGAAGTGACTATAATTCGGGAAGAAGAGCAGCCACATTGCGGATTTCCGTGTGTTCCCGTGGTTGCGAAGTCCATATTTGTTTTTTCGTATAAACTCTGGAGTTAATTAAATGGTGATGGTGGATGACCGCAGAAGGCATAGGCATGCGTTCACGCTGGTGGAATTGCTAGTGGTGATTGCAATTATCGGGATTTTGGTTGGGTTATTGCTCCCTGCCGTCCAAGCCGCTCGGGAAGCCGCTCGACGGATGCAATGCACTAACAATCTCAAACAATGGACTCTCGCATGCCATAATTTCGCAGATGCGAATCGAGGGTTCTTCCCCATTGGAGCTAACCCAGACGTACGCAAGGTACAAAACGGAAAGACTTACAGCCGGATCTCCTGGCCGACAGAAGTATGGCCTTATGTCGAGCAAAACGCCCTTTACAGCCAGTACGATCTCACCCTGCACTTTTACCAGGCACCTAACATTGCGACCTATCGCGTACATGTTCCCGGTTATGCCTGCCCCTCCGACGTTACCAATGCCAACCAAGGAACAGCGGACACCTACTGGCGCGTGATGGGGAACTACGTTGTCAACATGGGGAACACCCACCTGCACCAAGACGCGGCGGATCAAGCTGCTTTCACCGGTTCTCCGTTCGGGGTGGGCCATACCTATAAAATGGCCCAGATCGTTGATGGGCTTTCCAATACAGCCTGCTTCTCGGAAATAATCAATGCAGCTCCAGGAACGGTAAACGACAATCGGGGGGATATTCTGAACAACGAAGGGAGCCCTGGTTTCATGTCGAAACTGACGCCGAATTCGAGGAGCCCGGACCATATTCGCCGATGTGCCCCCGGGACGAACGATCCCCTCAACAGTCTATACCGAACGGTCCCTTGTACCCCCGTTGGTGGCAACACTTTGTATCACTTGGCCGCTCGCAGTCGCCACACCGGCGGAGTTTCGCTGAGCCTTTGTGACGGATCGGTTCGGTTTGTGAGCCAAGGAGTTGATCAGTTGACTTGGCAAGCTCTCCTCTCTGGACGGGGTGGCGAGGTGGTCGCACTCGCCGACTAGTTTCGAATTCTCATGAAACAGCACTCTCCGGAATGGGGAGTGCTGTTTTTGTTTTGGTTTGTTACGAAATACAACGACTCGGATAATCTGAAAGGGTATATGAGAAATTTTTTAGCAAGTGGCTTATGCTTGGCAGCGTTTGCACTCGTCGGCTGCGGTGAGAGCCGCAAAGAGGTTGAGGTGACCGGTGAAATCACTATCAATGGAAACCCCCTTCCGGAAGGGTCTATTACCTTCGTCGCATCGAGCGGAGATGCCCAGACAGGTGGTGGGATCGTAAAGGATGGAAAGTATCTGGCCTTTGTCTCTCCCGGTCCGAAGGTCGTGCTGGTCGTTGGACACGAAATTGCGGGAGAGGAGCCTCTTTATCAGGGGGTGCCGGATAGCCCAACACGTCAAATCCTCAAGACGTTGACCCCGATTGTCTACAACGCGGCAAAAACTTCACCTTTGAAGGCCGAGATCAGCGGAAAGACCGAAGGTCTCAATTTTGAATTGACAGGGGAACCTCCTAAATTGCCAACAACCCCTCCCTGATCGTGAAAACCTCTTAACGATCGCAGAAGAAGGTGTGCCCCGATAGGCGGCGATCCTGTCTACTTCCTACTTTCCCATTGCCTCTCACTGTGAGCGGGGGGCTTGAAGTGCCCTGAATTGAAGGGCAGGCTCGCTGTGCGGTTGGGGCTTTGAATGGAGGCGTTGTTTAACGGAATGAATTCCGTTCTACATGGGACTGTTACTCATAGAGCCAATCAATCGGGAGGCGCGTTATTTGTGTTGTTGCAAGCCCTTCCGCTCTGCGGTCTCCTGCGCAGTGTCCGAGCAACATATAGCCATCGACAAACTCCATCGCGGTGTAGCAGTACCAGCCATGCACGTTGTCTTCGAGCGTTTTCATCTTCTCCCACGTCTCACCCTCATCCCGTGAAATCGCTACGTTGAAAGGGGTACGCTGTCCTTTGTAGGCTTCGGGGACGTTGTCGTGATTGTTCCAAGCCATCACGAGATCGCCGGTGGAGGGAATCCGCTCGATCGTCGCGGGAGAAAGGGGGGATTGGATTGCGGAAGCTTTAAATTCGGACCAAGTCGCTCCTTGATCGCGCGAGTAGGAGACGTACTGACTTCCGTGCGGCGTCCGACAGAAGATCATTAAACGTCCATCTTTGAGCTCGACGAGTCCAGGTTCTTGTAGGACCGTATCCGGCCCTCGTGGAAGGGGCCCGACCTCATTCCATGTCCCTCCTTGATCTTTCGAGAAGTGAAAATAGATCTCCGCGGCGCGGTTGAACTTGCCATTCGTGTAGTCATGCCGTGCAACGGAGAACGCGATCTCCCCGGAACTCAAAATCACGACTCGGTCATTGTTCAAAACGTTGTACCCTGGGGTTGCAATGCAATGGGTTGGCTCTCCCCAGGTAAGGCCTTCATCTCGGGAAAGACGCATCATCGGACGGCAATCATCAAGGGAACTCTTCGCGAGCGAAAAAAGTGCGATCTCTCCACCCGCGAGACGGATCAGGGAAACCGACATCGTGTTCAATCCCGCATCGTTCTGGAGAACCATGGTGTCTTCTTCACTCCATGTCATCCCACCATCGCTGGAGTACCTCCCCGCCAAATGAGCAGTGGCATGATCGCTCTGTCCCCCGGTGAAATGCGTATAAACGAAAAGAATCCGTCCATCCTTGAGCCGTATAAAGTCTCCTTCACTATTGCGAGGATTCCCTGGACGAGGAGGAAGCAAAACAATTCGCTCAACCACTCCGTCTGGACCGGAACGTTTGACTTCTCCCTTAGGAAGACTATCCTCCGCGATCAAAAATTGTGAACAATCGAATGCACCGAACCAAAGCGAGCAAGCCACGAGCATGTGAGGAAGAGTCGAAAAGGTGGTTAACTTCAATCGCCATTGATGTCGCATCATGTCGTCTTAAGGTGGGAGGGTTAAACTTGGCAGGAAAAACCTAGTATAACGAGAGAGCCCCTCCAACGTAGAACGGAATTCATTCCGTTCTACAACGCCTCGCAGTAAGGCTTTAGACTTTGGGCTTTCGGCTATAGGAAGAGCATAACCCATAAGATAGCACTCTCCCCGCCTAGGGAGTGGCCTGACACATCGGTGTTAAGGAGGCGGACGCGAAGCGTTCCCCCCCATCACAACCCGTGGCGTTAGCGAGGGATAGCGTCGCGAGTGAACGTAACCCTTGTCGGGAATATCTCAGGCGCCGGGGGCACGCCCCTGAGGCACAAAGGGCGTGCCGTGAAACCTTGGGTGGGATGCCTGGTTGCCAGCGCTGTCCCTCGCTTACGCCACGGGTTG
>CAYMXM010000317.1:0-6206 GCA_964394065.1 uncultured Pirellula sp.
TACCCCTCACCCCCGGCCCCTCTCCCCGAAGCGGGGCGAGGGGAGCAGATTTCTAAAGCGCAGCGCGTGGCCGGGGCGCCAAAGCGGTGTCCGACGGGGGCAAGCCCCCGTCGGACAAGAAGCAAATCGGAGAATGAAACTTGCGCAAATTTAAAACCCCACAACCCCAATTTTTTGACAGCCCAGCGTCAGGCCAGCTATTCGCTGCCATCGCTACGCGATTCCAAACCATGGGCGAGACGCCCATGCCACGTTGTCGACAAGAACGATTTCTTAAAGCCGGTAGCGTTCTACCCTCCAAAGAATCGGTTGATGTTGATGACGTCGTTGAAGATCACGGCGGCCATCAGGGCTAACAATCCGAGGACGCCGACCATGCGGATTTTTCCTTCCAACTCTTCGTCGACCGGGCGGCCGATGATCGCTTCTACGATCAAGAAGACCATGTGCCCACCATCCAAGGCAGGGATCGGGAGGAAATTGATGATCGCTAAGTTGGCGCTCAGCAATGTCAAGAACATCAACAGTGGGGTAATCCCTTGCGACGCAGCATTGGTGGCTTCCATCGCAATTGCACCTGGGCCTCCAACGTATCGGAACGGCATATGGCCTGTGACGAGCATACCGAGGAACTCCAGGACATTCCCACAACGCTTCTTCACCTCGTGCGCTCCGAGCGCCAAAGCGTCTCCGACCGAACCAACGTGGTGGGTTCGCATCAACTGCTTCGTGAGAAATCCACGGTCTGGCCAATGGAGGGTCGGATCCTTGGCGATCGTCACCGCGCAACGATCGACCTTCCCCTCCCGTTCGTAGTGTATTTCGATCGGAAGCCCCGTTCTCATCAGTTGGATGAACGTGATCCAATACTGCGTGTTGTAAACGCGATCGATCTGTCGCGCTTTCGTTGCCATCTTGACGCTCCGGACGATTTCCTTCATCTCCTCCTTCTCGGCGTCCGTCTGAGGATCGAGCTTGATCTGAACCAGTTTGTCCCCAGGCTTGAGCCCACCCTTGTCGGCAGGGAGCCCTTCCGCAACCGAGCCGACGATGTTCGACACGGAAAAGACGATTCCGGTTCCTGGGATCTCAAGCCCGTTCGGGGCGAGGGTTCCTTCTAGCATCGGGATTGGAAAGTGGTTGGGAATTTTCCATTCCAACGTTTTGACCGCTCCTGCTCCATCTTCAAAGTCCACCGTTGTCGTCTGGCCATACTTGGCGCTTAGCGCTAAGAGAAAGCCGAAAGAGTCGACGATCGGTTGGCCTTCCCAGCGAACCGGTTTCATCTCTTGGGTGATTCCTTCCTTCTCCCCGAGGGACTCGGATTGGATCGCGACGACATTCCCTGGCACAAACCCAGCACCAAATGTTTTCATCCCGACCGGTTTGCTCACCACCTCGACAGCCTCTCGATCGGTCGAACCCGATTGATTCGGATTCTTCAATCGAAGGACATTCAAGGTTACCTGTTCGCTATGCTTCGGTTCAAGGCGACGATCCAACTCATAGGAGAGAGGAACGCTCGAAAGGCGACTGACAGGAAGTTCCTCACTATCGATTCCCGTGATGATGTCTCCTGGCTTTAAGGGGGTTAAATCCGATTCGCTATAACTGGAGTCCTTCGCGAGCCGGCCTTCGATCGGGTTCATGTCGCTCACTTCCGTCACCCCGGTCGGTAGAAAACCGAACTTGAGGAAGTTCGTTTTCATCTCGGGATCGGAGTGTTCCGTCGTTCCTACGACTTCGAAGTCCATTCGCTTTCCATCTCGATCCAACCCGACGCCAACAGGTTTGCTGGGGTTCCACAGCCCAGAGAAAATGATCGACTGCTGCATGTCGCGAAACGACATCTCTTGGTTTTCGTTTTTATTGACTCGGACGATCCGGTCGCCAGGCTCCATCCCAGCCTTCCAAGCAGGGTCCCCCGGTATAACGGTTCCTAAGACGGGAACATCGTAGGGAACGCCTATCCAGAACGCAGCGGCGGCCATCAAGACACCGGTGATCAAGTTCATCACCACCCCGGCACTGATGATCACCATTCTCGCAAAGACACTCTTGGCTAGATACGAACGTGGGTTGAGCTTGGGAGCACCTACTGCATCCCCCTCCTCTTGGCTTCGTTGCGATTCCGCGATCGCGTTGCGAGGATCGTCGTCCTGGCCGAGCATCTTCACATAGCCACCGAGTGGAATGATCCCGATCCCATACTCTGTTTCTCCCCATTGGAAGTGGAAGAGCTTCGAGGGAAGCTTGATCGGTCCGATTTGAATCGGCGGGTCGAAACCGACGTAGAACTTATCGCATTGAACGCCGAACGCTTTCGCGGCGACGAAGTGCCCCAGTTCATGGACGAAGATCACGAACCCTAGCCCGAGGGCGACCAGCATCACGTTGTAAAAGAAGACACCCCACGACGCGAGGAGGCTAGGTTCTGCAGCGAACATCGGTTCGGCAAGCATTCGCAGAGCCCCTTGGAAAGCTCCACCGAGAACTCCGGTTGTCAAATCGAGGTTGAGATACAAGTCGTTCATTTATCGTAGGATCCAACGTTGGACTTCTCCTCGGCTCCAGCGATCCAATTCCAATAGCTCGCTCAAGGTCGGAGAAGGTGAATAGTGATGGTGATGTAAGATCGATTTGCAGATGACTGCGATATCGGTCAGGTAGATTTTTTGTTGCAAAAAGAGCTCTACGCACGCCTCGTTGGCCGCGTTCAAGACGGCACCGCAAGTTCCCCCTCGCTGGGCAACTTCGAAACCGAGCTGCAAACAGGGGTATCGCTCTGGATCGACCGGCTTCCAATTCAACTGATAGGGGCTGGTCCAATCGATCGCAGGCGAAGAAGCTCGCTCTCGAATCGGATAGGTTAAGGCGTACTGGATCGGAAGGCGCATGTCCGGGGGGCTCATTTGGGCGATCACGGAAGCATCTCGGTACTCGACCATCGAATGGATGATCGACTCCGGATGGATGACCACTTCGATTTGTTCAGGTTCCAGGTCGAAGAGCCATTTCGCTTCGATGACCTCTAAAGCCTTGTTCATCATCGTGGCGGAGTCAACTGTGATTTTGCGTCCCATTTGCCAAGTGGGGTGAGCCAGGGCCTCCTCGACCGTAGCCTCCGACAATCGTTCGATCGGCCAGTCCCGGAGGGGACCACCACTGGCGGTTAAGATCACACGTTTCAGTTCACGGCTGGTATCGCGTGCGTGAAGGCACTGAAAAATGGCGCTGTGTTCGCTGTCGACCGGGATGACTTCGGCGCCAGTCCCCTTCGCCGTTTCCATGATCAAAGCCCCGGCGACGACCAACGATTCCTTGTTGGCGAGGGCGAGTCTTTTTCCTGATTGCACGGCGCTCAGGGCACACTCCAGTCCTGCGACCCCGACGATGGCACTGACCACGGTGTCGACTTCGGGGCCTGCGATGATTTCCCCGAGATGATCTGCCCCCAGAAGTCGTTTCGTGGCAGGGGAGGTTTCATTGATCCGAGAGGCCCAAGCGATCCCTGCGGGGCAAGGGGGCTGGGTCAGGACGGCATAGGATGGGAGGGAAGTGGAGATTTGCGATTCGAGCAGATCGATTTGGGAATGGCAACTAATCGCCGCCACTCGGTGCGAATCGCGCAGTCGATCCAGGACGTCGAGGGTCGCTCGCCCAATACTACCGGTCGAGCCGAGAACAGCAACATTCCGTATTGGGCTCAACGACATTTCTCCAAAATGGGGAGTCCATCCCTCGAACTGCATTTCCCGCAGAGTCGTTGCATCCGTCGCAAAACGTTCCTGCTCATGGCTTTAACAGAGGAATTCTAGGCCGAAGTCGCGAAAACCTCAACGCCAAACCCTGCCCAGAGCCCGCTAAGGGCGCATAATTACCAAGTTCGCTGACCGCACCAAAGTCCCTATTGAGATCCATCCCTTCGAATGAGCAATCCTACCAAGCCGGACAAGAAGCCCAGCCCTAACGCAAACGGGGGGGGATCCCAGAGCCCTTGGCTCATGTACACCCTCCTAGCCCTCTTGGTGGTCTTCGGTACGTTTACCTTGATTTCCAACTCGATGATCCGGTCGGTTCGCTATCCCGATCTGCTCGCCCTGATCGAAAACACCCACTACACCGAGCGGGGTGGAAAATCCTTGACCCCCGAATCCAACGGGGAACTGCGGGTCAACACCGAGAATACTAGCTATATCCTCAAAAATCTGCGGGACGTTCAAGTCGACGAGCGATCGGTCAGTGGCGTAGTCGACTGGGTCCCTATCAAGGATGGTGAAGAAGGCCCCCTCCAGGAAAAGGTCCGCATCCAATCGATCAAAGACAATTCGGACTACACGAACAAGCAGCTTCGGGAAAAGCTCGAGCGAGGCAATATCTCTTGGGCAAACACTCCTTCCCCCAGCATCCTCACCCAATCGTTGATGTTTTTCATCCTCCCCCTGCTGATCGTCACCGGGGTTCTCCTCTTTTTCATGCGACGGGTCGGAGGGATCAATTCCCCGATGCAGTTCGGGCGCTCGCGTGGGAGACTCTACGCTCAAGAAGATATCGGAATCACCTTTGACGACGTCGCGGGGATCGACGAAGCGGTGGAGGAAGTGCGAGAGATCGTCGACTTCCTGAAGCACCCCGAGAAATATCAGAAGCTCGGTGGCCGCATTCCGCGAGGAGTTCTCCTGGTCGGCCCCCCTGGAACGGGAAAAACCCTCCTGGCCAAGGCGATCGCAGGCGAAGCGGGAGTTCCCTTTTTCTCCCTCTCGGGTTCGGACTTCGTCGAGATGTTCGTCGGGGTCGGTGCGGCTCGGGTTCGGGATATGTTCCAGCAAGCGGTAGCCAAGGCCCCCTCGATCATCTTCATCGACGAACTCGACGCGCTCGGCAAGAGCCGCGCTGGGAATGTCCCTGGTTCGCACGATGAACGGGAGCAAACTCTCAACGCTCTCTTGGTCGAGATGGATGGCTTCGACGCGAACGCAGGGGTCATCGTCATGGCGGCTACCAATCGCCCCGAAACCCTCGACCCCGCATTGCTCCGCGCCGGTCGATTCGACCGCAACGTCTTGGTCGATCGCCCTGACAAACAGGGACGAGAGGATATTCTCAAGGTCCACGTAAAGAGCGTGAAGCTCGGTTCGGATGTCGATCTCCTCCAAGTTGCCGCGATCACTCCGGGATTCGTCGGTGCCGATCTCGCGAACTTGGTCAACGAAGCCGCTCTTCTGGCGGCCCGCAAGGGGAAAGAAAAGGTTGAGCAACAGGAGTTCAACGACGGTGTAGAACGGGTCACCGCTGGATTGGAAAAGAAGAAGCGGATCATGAGCGAGGAGGAGAAGCGTCGCGTCGCCTATCACGAAGCCGGCCACGCGCTGGTCGCTTACTCTCTTCCGAACACCGACCCAGTTCACAAAGTGTCGATCATTCCACGAGGGATCGCCGCACTGGGTTACACCATGCAGCGCCCCGAAGGAGACCGTTATTTGGTGACCCAATCCGAGCTCGAATCGCAGATGCAGGTGCTCGTCGCGGGAACGATCACCGAAGAGATCGTCTTCCGAGATATCAGCACCGGAGCGCAAAACGATCTGGAACGAGCGACGCAGATTGCCCGTGGGATGGTGATGGAATACGGGATGAGTCGACTCGGGAGAATCAACTTCCGCGACGGAAACCGGTCCCCCTTCCTCGCGGGAGGAGGAGGGGAGTCGTTCGGTCGCGAGCATTCCGAGCAGACAGCCCGCGAGATCGATCAAGAGGTAAAGCGTCTTATCGATGAAGCGATCCAGCGAGCCCGTTCGATCTTGACCGAACGTCGTGCAGCCCTCGAAGCGCTCGCGGTCCGACTCATCGAAGTGGAAGTGATCGAATCCGAAGCCTTGAAGGAAATCATCGACTCCACCATCGGCGGCCCTCGCGTAGTCCCCGGAACGGTCGTTTCAGGAACCGGAGCCAAAGTTGAAAAGAGCGCGCCAGCGGCAGGCATGAGGGAAGAGGCGTAAGGTAGGACAAAAGCGATCTACGGAGAGGAGAAGTCTGCGCTGTCAAAAAGTTGGTGTTGATATGGGTTTTCGTGCAGCCATTTTTATTCCGCAGCCGCCGTTATCGTCCGACCGGGGCTCGTCCCCGTCGGACGCTGCTTTGGCGCCCTAGAACGCGCCGCGCTTTAGAACTCTGCTCCCCTCGCCCCGCTTCGGGGAGAGGGGCCG
>CAYMXM010000318.1:0-6193 GCA_964394065.1 uncultured Pirellula sp.
TTCCCTCGGTTGCTCGAAGAGATTTCAGCGATTCATCCGGGGAGACCTGTGCGAAGAGATTCGGTTGAAGGTTTGCAACAGCGAGCAAGAAGAAAAGAAACCAAAGGAACTTAGTTTTGAGAATCATGGGAGAGAGCTTCCAAGAGGGCTGCGCGAACGTATCGAGACGAGAGACCGATTATAGCCGTGGCTTGGGCGAGACGCCCAAGGTCGCAGCAAGTAGTAAGTAGGGTGTGTGAGGCGGTCGCCCCAACCATCTCCAATCGGTTAGCACGCCAATCAACCTCACCAGATCCAACAACTCTCTCCCCCGAAGCGACCGCGTAACACACCGTGCCTGGTACTCAAGTTCTATTCCTTTTTAATTTAACCGCAGGGGACGCAGAGGTTCGCAGAGGAAAACAGGAGAGAATATAGGATGCTTTGTATTCTCTTAGGCCGGAGGGCGACACATCTTTGCCGGTGGTGTAAACCACCGGATAGAAGACCGATGTCTCCGAAAGCCCGGAGGGCGACACATCTGGATCTCGGGCCTCTAGAAAATCCAGATGTGCCGCCCTCCGGGCTGAAGAGAGAGTGTTGCCTACTGACCGGTGGTTTACACCACCGGCAAGGATATGTCGCCCTCCGGGCTCAAAGAGGTGGCTGCGCCACGTGGAGAATGGTTCGATTTAGGAACTGTCCCGAAATAAGTTCCTTTTTTTAGTCTCGGAACGCGCCGCGCTTTATATCTCTGCTCCCCTCGCCCCGCTTCGGGGAGAGGGGCCGGGGGTGAGGGGTAGAAGTGCTAGGAACAATAACCGAGTTTAAGCTAACTACACTTCCGGCGTGTTCCGTGGCCGCTTTAGGTGCGAAAGTGATTGCAATAGAAGCGAGGATTGACTCGCCATCTCGATCTTAGCTAGAAACAGCGGTCACTTCACACACCCTACGAGTACGTTCCTCATTGGACGCTATACTTATTCCCATCTCCCTCTCCCCGTATGCAGGAAGAATGTTTCTTGGTTGGAATCGTACGGAGCCGAAAATGTTGAAAGCTTACTCCCTATTTGCGACGCTTGTTACGAGCATCGTGTTTTCGCCACAAATCGATGCGGCAGAGCCAACGCGATGGAGCCGGATTCCGGCCGATTCGTTTGCGGTCGTTTCTCTCGAGCTGGAAGCTTTAAAAAAGACTCCCGATTTGAACCTCGTCCCCTGGGAGGCTCTCTCGGCCATCAGCCTTGAGCAACTCGGCATCGATTTGATGAACATCCGATTTGCTGACCTAGCCATCGGGGTACCGTCCTCTACGGGAGTGGAGTTTTCTATGGAGATTACCACAACGCTCCCCGTTGATATCCAATATCTCATACCTGATGGTTTCGGACCTTTGGAGCAATCCAAGCGAGACCCCAACATGAAGTTTCGTCGGGTGGATGGGGCTCCTATTTTGGTGGCACAAGTCAGTCCGACTCATTTGCTTGTTGGTACCGAGAATCAACTTAAGCAAGTCCTAGCTCTTCAAAGTTCGAAGAGTCCTCTGGGCGATTTGATCCAAGAGTCGGAAGGACATCTAAGAGGAGCAGTTTCGATAGAACCACTCCGGCCGATAGTAGCCCAGGCATTTGCAACTCCACGCCCTCAGAATGGCCCCCAGCTGTATCGCCCCACCGCATTGTGGCCAGCGGCAGGACCGATTTACAACATAGTCAAGTCAACCAAGTTCTTGAAGTTTGACATAAAAGTCGACGCCAACGTAAATCTATCGGCCGAAGTGGTTGCAAGCGAGAATGTTCCCTTGCAAGAACTGAGACAAGAACTTAGCTCGGCCCGTGATGGAGTATTCGTTTACATAGAACAGGAGATGAGAAAACTTCTTCCCAGCCACAAAGCTTCGCCAAGCATTCAAACCGCATTCGCGAAATACCTCCGCCGTCTAAAGGATCATTTTAACGAGATGGAGATTCCCATCGAAAAGAATCGGCTCCGAATGCAGGGAGAGTTGACCGCTGCGCCGACGATTGCCTTAGGAACTGGAATGCTGGTGCCTGCAATACAAAATGGACTGGTTGCGATAAAGAGTGGGCGAACCGCCGTCAAGCTACGCAAGATTGGGATGGCGGCTTGGAACTATGAATCCGCCTACAAGATGTTCCCCCCCCGCGCGATCAAAGATAGCGAAGGGAAAGACCTTTTGAGTTGGCGGGTTGCTCTATTGCCGTATATGGGGGAAGAGAACCTTTACCAACAGTTCCATTTGGATGAGCCCTGGGACAGTCCTCACAACCTAAAACTTGTGGAACAGATGCCGGATATTTACAAACACGGCTTCAACAAATTGGCGCCTGGGATGACGACTTACGTTGCTCCGTACCATAAAAATTCTTTTTGGAATTTACCTAAGATACGGATGGGCGAGATCGTCGACGGAACGAGCAACACCATCTTGTTGGTAGATGCCCCTGCCCAACACGCCGTAATCTGGTCAAAACCAGATGATTTCGATGTTGAAGGAAAACCTATGCGCAGCATCCTGGGGCCCCACGGCGGGTATGTTCTGATGATGGACATGGCTGTGAAGAAAGTTGACAACAACGTTGATGAGAGAGACTTTCAAGGATCACTCACTCACATGGGAGGAGAAGTGTATTCCCTGCGGTAGGTGTTCCGTGTATTCCGTGGTTCCCCCTAAAACTCAACCCATTTACCACCGATATCGATCGATCTCCAGTCATGGGCAATATCGAGGCAACCTTCGGCGAGAGAGGGGCCGTAGAGTTGGCGGAATCCGAGGTAACTCGACGTCAGTCGTGGATTGATTTCGATGAGATGAATCTGATCTAGCAAGGGAATGTTCCATTCCTTTCGGATCGGACCGGAGGACTCTTGCTCCGGTGGGCTCACCACGATGTCGATCCCGATCCATCCAAGAGGGATCGGAAGATGAGAAAACAATTCCTTGCACCAAAGTTCTAACAACGGACGGAATTCCTCAAACTCAGGGCCTGCACCTCCCGTGTAAATCACTTCTCCATCGAAGGAAAGGGATTGTCGGAGGCAACCGACCAAACGAGATTCCCCACGAGAATCTCCGATAAGGCTGAGACTGTAATGCTCCCCTTCGATCCAGGTCTGAACGATGAGATCATCATAGTCACTCTCGACGGCCCCTTTTTCAGAGAGGAATGAGCAAATCTCATCGATCGATCGGCATGGGTGGACGAGGGAGCAACCGGCTCCGAAGCGATCTTTGACCACTCCGACAGGTGCCCCGGGCGCCTCGCCCGGAGAAGCTTTCGCAACTCCGGGCGAGACGCCCGGGCCACGTAGAAGATACTGGCTAGCGGAATAGGTTTTCGGTTGATGAATTCTCGGAATAGCGATTGAGGCCAGCTTCAACTTATCGGAAGCAAGTTCCACGAACTCTAGCGAGGGAGCGACAATCGTGCTTCCCGTTGCCCGGAGTTCGCCGAGCAAAGATAAGAGTCGATTCCCCATCTCGGGGGCGATGAGGAGGGTTCGGTCTGCCGACTTGCAGAGTTCGATCCATGTCGATTTCCAATCGTCTGGGGAGTAAACGGGAACCGTTTCGATCCCGAGCTGAACACACCGGTGGGCATGCGTTTTTGTTCTGCGGTCTTCTAGGGGAAGTACGACCTCATGCCCACATATGGTGAGGTCTTCTGCGACGGCGAGGAGCATGCCTATCCCTTCGTCGAAGAGAGAATCGAGGTTCGATTCATCCTCGCAAGAGTCGAGGAGCCCACCGCCGGAGAGGTATTCTAGTATTGCGATGCGCATGGGGCTTTGGGAGAACCACGAATCGAACGAATCTTACGAATCAAGCTTGAGGGGTGGACGCGAAGCGTCCCGCCATCACAACCCGTGGCGTAAGCGAGGGATAGCGTCGCAAGTAAACGCTGCCCTTGTCGGTAATATTTCGGGCGCCGGGTGGCACGCCCTTGAAGCGCGAAGGGCGTGCTGTGAAACCTTGGATGGATGCCTGGTTGCCAGCGCTGTCCCTCGCTTACGCCACGGGTTGTGATATCGGGAGGCGCCCCCCGCTTCTTCCTTTAGCCTTAAGTCTTTAGCCTTAAGCCTTAAGCCTACCCCTCACATCTCATACAATTCGGGATCGACGTCGGGGGCTTCGAACATGCGGCGCCATTTTTTGCTTTTCGATTCGGCGGGGGCGAAGGGATCTCCGTCTCCATCGAGATCCCCTCCCATCTCCTCGTCGATCCGGTCGGGATCTTCCCCTGCTTCCATGCGACGCATCGCTTCTAACATGGCGTCGTTCGGTTGCATCCCGGTCACGTCGAACATCTTTTTCATCAAGGCGGCCATTTGGCGAGGATCCTCCGGACCGTCGCTGTTTTCGTCGAGATGCGGGGCCATCTCCATCATCAATTGCTCCATCTTCGCCTCATCGACATTCTCGAACGGATCCTTCGTCGCATCCGACTCCTTGAGCCCCTTCGAGATCGCGAATCGAGAAACCTTCTTTTCCAGCTTCTTCCTCCCACACTTCGGGCAATGCGGAACATTCGTGTTCTGCATCGACCGTGAGAGGAAGCTAAAGACGGTGTGGCAAGTTGGGCAATAAAATTCGTAGATTGGCATACGACAGCAATCCGTTGGGGGTAACGACAATCGGCAGGGCGTATACCCTGCCGATTATGTGAGAATAACGAACACTGCGTCAACTAAGAAACGCTGTCCTCTTCCGGCTTCACTTGGAAGAGGGCGATGAACGCGAGGAAGGCCACAAACAGGACTCCCGCAGGGACCATCCAGAAATTGAACCAGTTGGTTGTTCCCTCGACGGTATACCAAGAGTTCAACACACCGCAAGCGAGGGTCCCAAGCCAGGTTCCAAGTCCATAGACCAAGACTCCGAGAAGAGCTTGCGCACTAGCGCGCAAATCACGAGGAGCCGTTTTATCCACATGGATAAACCCAGCCGCAAAGAAGAAGTCAAAACAGAAACCGTGCAATGCAATACCTCCGATGGCTAGCACCAGCGGAAGACCTGCTGTTCCTCCGTTCGCGAACATTACGTATCGGAGCGCCCAGCAGAACAGACCGACTGCTAGCACGGGTTTGATACCGTATTTCTTGAGGAAGAAGGGTAGGGAGACCAGGAGCAACAGTTCCACGATTTGGCCGATGGCAAGGGTCATGCCCACTTTTTGAATCCCCGCTCCCTTGGCTAGATAGTCACCTGCGGAATTGAAATACATTCCCATCGCGATCGAAGCGAGGAGGGTGACGAAGAAGAAAACTGCGAAGGAGAAATCCTTGAGCATCGCCAGAGCTCGCAAGAAATCGAGAGCCCCGCTCGCCTTTCCACTCGGTGGTGTCTTTGGAAGAACGGTGAGGCAATAGACACCAAAGATCGCCGAGATGATGGCGGCTTGCATCAATGGGCCCGTCGTGGCGATCGTCCGAGGAATCTCTTTGCCGTCGACGCCGGTAGCTACTCCCGAGAAGAGAAAGTCGATAAGGTAACCGGCGCAGATCCAGCCAATGGTTCCGAGGACCCGAAGCCCCGGGAAATCCCGAGCCCCATCAGGAACGTTGCGAAACGTAAGGGAGTTGATAACCGAAAGCGTTGGATTGAAAACGAGTGAATAAGCAAATGTAATCGCAAATAGCGTGTAATACTGATCAGGCGATGTTACCTGTGTCATCAGATAAAGAAGTCCCGCACCGAGAAGGTGACAGATCCCCATCAACCGTTCGCTATTGATCCAACGGTCCGCAAGATACCCTGCAAAGAGGGTGGAAATGATCGCACCAAGGTACATGTTGGCGGTGATCGAGGTCGCTTGGACAGGAGTAAAACCTCGATTGACCAAGAACGGATAGTAAACGATGACCCACGACCCCCAGATAGCAAACTGGAAGAACATCATCGCAGATAAGATGATGCGATGCTGCATGGATAATGGAGGCGCAGTGGATTTGGTCGACGTTTCGCTTGGAATCATTCGGGGGGATCGCTTTCAACAGGCTAGAAAATAGAAACAGGCAGGGAAACTACAGACTACCGAGAAGTGCTTGAAATCTGTAGAGGAGTCGGCGTATTAGTCTTGCAAATCTGCTGTCATTTCGCAAGCAGGGGAGGTTCGATCCGCTTGAGCATCGGTGTTAAAGGGGCGGACGCGAAGCGTCCCCCCATCACAACCCGTGGCGTAAGCGAGGGACA
>CAYMXM010000319.1:0-6182 GCA_964394065.1 uncultured Pirellula sp.
AATGGCTACGTGCACTCGCGACGCTGTCCCTCGCTTACGCCACGGGTTGTGATGGGGGACGCTTCGCGTCCACCCTCTTACCACCGATGCGTCAGGCCAGGCCGGGCCCTCCGGTGATGGAAGATCATGGCCAGATCCACCCACGGTTTCATGTCCTATAAGGGCTTCTTGGATTAGAAAAAAACATTCAAGATGCTAGAGATCTTAAAAACTTATCGCAGACGTAAGGAACTCTCTCGAACCCCTACAATTGATTTCCCTCCCTTTTCCAGTTCTCTTCAACGTCCTGGTTGATCCGATTCGATAGATTGGAGGAATGCAACTAGATTTTTGCTTTTGTAGGAACCTTTTGCGGCTCAGTTTCTCTAATTTCGAGATTTCCGGAACATCAGCTACGGAGAGCATATTTTGCGAGGGGCTAGGACCAAAAGGGTAATTTAGGGAGTATAGGCAAGATCCCGATTGAAAACCGGTTCGAGAGCAAGTAACCTCACATTACGGGTTTTTAGAGGGGGGATCTATTTCCCCTCTGAGGACATCCGCGTTGCCATACCTTTCTTGTCACGGTGGAAGAATCAATGACTGTTTCGCCAAAGCGTCGCGATCGCAATTCCCAAGTTCCTCAGAACGCGGGTCGAGCTGCGAAGCGTAGCCAGCTAGCCCGTTCCTTGAAACTTGAAGCGTTGGAGAAAAGGGAGTTGCTAGCGGCGGATGTCGCACCCTTTCAAAACAGCGTTTTTGCTTACGACGTCGACGGAGACTTCGTCGTCTCCCCTCTCGATGCCCTTACGATCATCAACAAACTGAACTTCCAAGGGGCCGGATCCCTGGAAGGTCAGCTCCGGGAGACCTCGGACGGATGGGTTGACGTCGATGGGGACAACTATCTCACACCACTCGATGCGTTGAGCGTTATCAACTTGCTCAATACCGGCGAGGGAGAGCATCTCAATCCGAAGCTGGTCGAGGTGAAATACGAATTCTATCGGGTGAACCCCGATGGAACGGCTGGGGATTTGATTCCAGACGCTGACTTGTCGACACCGGATGTGAACGACGCAATCATCAGCAAGAATGAGAAAATCATCGTTCGAACAACGATGAAAGATCTTCGATCCCTAGCCACCTCGCATACGAACCCGCGGGGTGTTTTTAGTGCGTATCACGATTTCCACTACACCAACGAAGACGGTTCCACCTCGGAAAAGCTGCAGCTCCAGTGGAGCGACTATTTCCGAATCAAATTTAGCACCCTCACTTTCGGAGGCTCCGTGACCTTTGGTTGGGGGGCGCAAAGCGTCACTGTCAATCCTGTTTTCGCGTTCGGTGAAATCGATCCGGAAGCCACTCTGACTGCGGTTCGGACCGCGATGAACTCTCTTTTCGGGGCGGACAATGTTCGTGTTCAACCATTTGAACCTTTCCAGCCGGGGACCCCGCTGAAGAATGCAGAGTATGAGGTTCATTTTCGCAATAACCTAGCGCGTCAAGACGTGACGCCGAACCTTGCGGTTGTTGCAGATAACCTCCAGGTCGCGGGCGCTGGGCCGGGAATTGAGCTTACCACGGTCTCGAACGTAACTCCCGCCAACGACTTCGTCGCCGCCGGTGCGCTTGAGCACAATGTCGACAACGGAAGTATCACGAATTCTGCGGGTACCTCCCCCATTATTCGTTACACGAATGGCCCGGCAGGTATCCTTCTCGATTCCACCAATGCCACCCAGACTCTCCAACGATTGGGTGGATTTGCAAACGTCACCGCTTCTCAAAGTGCTGCCATCGCGACGCGCTTCCTGGGGGTTGTCGATACTCTGTTTGTCGGTAGTGAAGAGGGGCTCGTTCGTCTCAGCGGCACTGCAACCCAGATCACCAGCGGTGCGACGGGGAATAATCTCGGTATTGCACTGTTCGACGATTCAGGAAATCGGGCTGAGTATCTCGGTCCAGATCAGATCCTCTTTCGAGAGGCAACCGTTCGAATCGTGGATCGACTCACGGCTTCCAACGATACCTACACCTACCAGGAAGACTTGGGAGGTCTGGCCTCTACGATCATCCTCAACCCCGGAGTGTTGGCAAACGACCAGGGGATCGATGATTCGGGAAACATTGTTCCAGCGTTGCAGCTCGGCTCTACGATTACAGATGTCACCCCGATCTCGGGAGTTCCCGGCACCATAACGGCTGGTACGATGACCATCGTCAATGGGGGGACACAGCTTCAGTTTGCTCCGGCTCAAGACGCACATGGTCAGGGGCTTTTCCGCTACACAATACGGAACACACGCGGTGATACGGCTACCGGGACGATCACGATTAACTTGACTTCGGTCAACGATCCTCCTCGCGTTATCAATAGCAGCTTTGCAACGGTAGAGAACGTCGCTGCCCCTGGACTGGTCATTTCCGCAAACGAAATTTTTGTTCCGGGGCCCGCCAACGAACAGAGCGAAGTACCTCCGCAAACCGTGTCGATCACCGCTGTTCATAGCATCGCAGGGACGAATGGGACCGTGCAATTGGTGGGGGGACAGATTCAATATATCCCCAACGCGAACTACAACGGAACCGCTTTTTTCACCGTAGATGCGAGTGATAATCTCGGCGCTTCCATTACGGGTGTGACCGTCACCGTAACGATCGAGTCAACGAACGACGCACCGATTGTCGTCCGCAGCAACTTCACCACCCCAGAAGATACTGCGATCACGATTCCAGCGACCGATATTTTCACCCCCGGCCCACCTGACGAATCGAATCAGACCGTCTCCCTGACCATCGTCACACCGCCGGATTCAACAAGAGCTTCGGCAACGATCAACGCGCAAGGCCAATTGGTGATCACCCCAGCACCGAACTACTTCGGAAGCGTCGTTCTGGAAGTCCGCGGGACCGACAACGGTGTCAGTCCTCCCAACCTAACCGCCGATGCAACTCTCACTCTCCAGATCACCTCGGTCAACGATCCACCGATCGCGATGGATGACGATCTGCAAGTCCTCGGGCTCGGAACCCCTGTGTTTCTCGACGTACTAGGGAACGATACCGCAGGCCCTGGATCGGAAATCGGCGAAGCTATACGCGTTGTCTCCGTTACCCCAGCCTCCATCGGATCTGTTCGATTGGTAGGGAGCCAAGTCGAATACACGCCCCCTGCTTCGAACTTCGGGGAAACCGCGACCTTTACCTACACGATCGAAGATGACTTCGGATCAACCGCGACTGCAACGGTCTACGTATTGATCCTTCCACCGGCTTCTCCATATGCCGTCGATGATAACTACCGATCGAATTCGACTTTCCGTCAACCTGAAAGCTCGACAGGAAGCAACGTCTATCAATTCGATGTTCTCGCCAATGACTACGCAACCGACCCATCTTCGAAACAGCTCGTAGGAACACCTACCCTCATTTCCGGGGAAGGAGAAATCGGTATCGATGGAAACTTGATCACCTTCAAGCCGGATCCATACTTCTTCGGTGAGGTTGTCTTCAGCTATGAAATGACGGGCAACCTCGAAGGTGAAGGAAACACTCGAACCGTAGCGACCGCAACGATCTTGATCGAGGAGGTCAACGATGCTCCTGTAGCCGTTGGAATCAGCAGCCAAACCAACGAAGATATCGCGCTGACCCTCAACGCCAACTCCTTTGGGTTAAGCAGCGGTCCTTTTGAGAACGACCTATTGCGATTCACCTCGGCGGTAATGGTCAATCCATCCGCAGGTTCGGTGACCATTGTCAATGGTGAGATCGTCTTCACTCCAACCCCGGACTCGAACGAAACAGCTTTGGTCCGCTACATCGTAACCGACGATGGATCGCCAAATCTCCCATCCAATGAAGCAACCCTCACCATTACGGTGAATCCCGTGAACGACCCTCCTGTCGTCAACAACGATACGGTCGGTCCGACAGCGGAAGATACGAGTTTGACGATTTTGGTCAGCACGTTGCTCGCCAACGATACTCCCGGTCCGGCAAACGAATCGGGCCAATCCCTGACCATCGTTCCCTTTTCCGGTGTCAGATCGACACAGCACGGAACCATTCAGATGTCAACCGTGGGTGGTCAACAGGTGATCATCTACACGCCGAACGCTGATTATTTCGGTCCAGATCAGTTCACCTACGAGGTGACTGACGGGCAACCGCAAAACAGCACTGCGTCGGGGACCGTCTTTGTGACAGTCACCGAAGTGAACGACCCACCTGTTGCGACCCAGATCAGCCAAAGCGCCTATGCTGGCGTAGCCACCACCTTTGATATTTCGGCGCAGATCGCTCAGATGTCACGAGGGGCAGCGAATGAGAGTGGTCAGACTCTGCAGGTTGTTCGTGTGGAGACGGTTTCTGGAACTCAAGGAACCGTCGTTCTCAACGCCAATGGAACGATCACCTATACGGCCCCGCTTGGCGCTTCGGGAACGGACACCTTCTCCTACGTCATCCGCGATAACGGAACGACCAATGGAGCTGCGGATCCCAAAGAAGCGACCGGGACGATCACCGTTGCCATTCAGCCGTTCCAACCGAGCAGCATGAGTGGGGTGGTCTACTTCGATGACAATGGAAACGGTATTCTCGATGCGAGCGAGTTACGAATCGGTGGAGCCGATGTCACTCTGACGATTGCAGCGGATCCGAACGTCCCGAATTCGGTGCAACAAATTGTTAGCACTGTGACCCTTGCCGATGGAAGCTACAGCTTTGATCTGCTCCCACCGGGTACCTACACGGTTTCCTATGCAATCCCCGCCCTCACGACGGACGGACCTGGCGCGAACTCCTTTGTCAGCACGATCACGGCACCAGGCGGCCTGAACTCAACGACGAACTTCGCCGTTGCAGGGGTGACATCTCGCTACGCGTCGATCTTAGAGTATCTTGCAAGTAGCTATTACTTCCGCGACCCAGGGCTTGCAACCAACGGGCTCTACGCCGTCATCGGGGATGATGGGAAGTCGGAATGGACGAGTGCTCGAGGGGATTTCAAGGCGGACGCGTTCCATGAAGTGGTTCTGAGCGAAGATGGATCCAAGGCTTACTTGACCGCAGTTCGCGGTCCAAACAACTCCATCTACACAGCGGAACTCTCCCGATCGCAGTTCGTTCAAACCAAGGACGAGACGGGTACAAAATACGTCCGCGTCTTAGCAAGAAATAGCGATCTTACTTGGCGACAGGTCAACCTGTCCGCTCCACCGGTCGAAATCAATTCGTCCCGATATCTGGCAGCTGTCGACGAACTCTTTTCCAAGCTAGCTTGGTCGTAGACGAGAAGCAGTCGCTTTCGTCCGATCGGGGCTTGCCCCCGTCGGACGCCGCATTGGCGTCCTAGTACACGCTGCGCTTTGGTGTTGGGTCGATGCGTAAGCGAGCCCGAAAATCACAACCCGTGGCGTAAGCGAGGGACAGCGCTGGCAATCAGGCATCCATCCAAGGTCTCACTGCACGCCCTTCGTGCCTCAGGGGTGTGCCACCAAGCGCCTGATTTTCCGACAAGGGCTACGTTTCACTCGCGACGCTATCCCTCGCTTACGCCGCGGGTTGTGATTGGGGACGCTTCGCGTCCTTCCACTTATCCACCGATGCGTCGGCTAAATAAGGAGCTGTCTAGCTGCAAATACCTACCTAGGTTTTCGCCAGTGGCGGTGGTAACCGAGGGTTTCTAGAGCCGTGTAGACTTCCTCCAGTGTCTTTTCACCAAAATTGGCGATGTTCAACAATCTGTCTGGAGTACTGTTGAGAAGGTCTCGCACGGTTAAGATTCCTTCCTCTTGCAGGCAATTGGTCGTTCGTACTTGAAGACCAATATTCGCAGTGCTCAAGTCGAGTTGCTCTTTCAAAAGTCGCGCTCGTTCGTCCGCTTGACTGATAGGCACACGCGTCATCGGATTTACCCTCCTTGGTGAAAACTATTCGTTCTGAAGATGAAAAGTCGCTAGCCGTTTTCCTCTCATCGTAACGAGAGGAAACTCGTTGCATTGGAAACATCGGCTCTGCGAATATACCAAAAAATCTAGTTGGTTGGCAACTACTCGAGGCTTGGGACTTTAGGAACTGTCCCGAAATAATTTCCCTGTTTCGAATGGGTTCGTAGTCGTAGGGTGTGTGAAATGGCCGCTGCTTCTGGTTCAGATCGAGATGGCGAGTCAATCCTCGCTTCCATTGCAATC
>CAYMXM010000320.1:0-3499 GCA_964394065.1 uncultured Pirellula sp.
GATGCCTTGATTCCGATCGAGGTGAAGGACGATCGGGTTTCTATTCGAGGCTATGTCGTCGATCCATCGGTTTCTCGCAGCAACAATCGAATGCAGTATCTCTTCTTGAACGGAAGGCACATTCGGGACCGAGCGCTGCAGCATTCCCTTGGCGAAGCATATCGCGGCCTCTTGATGGTCGGCCGAATGCCTCTTTGCTTTCTACATATCGATCTCGATCCGAAGACGGTCGACGTCAACGTTCACCCGACGAAGGTGGAGGTTCGATTCGAGGATAGCGGTGCCATCTACAGTCGTCTTCTATCAGGGCTTCGAAACAAGTTCCTCACCAGCGATCTCGTCGCGAAGGTTCGAACCGCGGAAAGTGCTGCGGCTGCTTCGGGGACATTGAGCATTCCTGAGCCACCACCTTTCCGTCCGTTGGAGCCTTCAACGGCGGTTGCAAACGATGAGCTTTTGAATTGGGCCAAGTCGAATTCCGCTTCGACAGCGTTGCCGGGGCGAGCCCCTGATTTTCGTCCTTTTCCGAGCGATCGAGGAGTGGTCCCCACCCTCCCATCTCGACCGAGTGCTCCGAACGATCCCTTCTTCAGCCCGAGCTCCAGCTTCGATCCTGTTTCGCTTCCCCCCAACGCGAACAACTGGTCTCCCGAGACTCCTGTCCGTTTGATGGACGATGAGGATGGGGAGCTAGCCCCCGAGCCCGCGACTTCATCGGTCCGATACGATGCGCATCATCCGATCGATGGCTCGAAGGTTCACATCGGATTTCAAGTCCACAATCGGTACTTGATCACCGAGGACGAAGCAGGGATGGTGATCATCGATCAGCATGCGTTGCATGAACGGATCATGTACGAGCAGATCAAGAACAAAGTTCTTGCGAAGTCCCTTGAGGTGCAACGGCTCCTCGTTCCAGAAACGCTAACGTTACCCGGACATGAAGCGTCCCAGGTTCTGGAATACAAAGAACTTCTCGCAGAGATAGGATTCGAAGTGGAATCGTTCGGGGGAGATACGATTTCGATCTCATCCTATCCGGCGATGCTGAAGGGAATTTCCCCAGCAGAAATGCTTCGGCAAGTCATGGATCCACTCCTAGCGGGAGGAAAGAAACCGGATGTCCGGAACTTGCTCGATGAGTTGATGAACATGATTGCTTGCAAGGCGGCGGTAAAGGCGGGAGATCGACTTTCGGATGAAGAGATCACGGCGCTTCTATCGCAGCGCGAGATGTATCAAGACACCCACCACTGCCCCCACGGCCGCCCCACCGCCTTGTTCTTCTCTCGAGAACAACTCGACAAAATGTTCAAGCGGATTTAGCACGCTGATAGTGCTCGCCGCGTAGCGGTGGAGGCAAGACAGCCGACGCGTAAGCGAGGCCACAAAATCACAACCCGACGCGTTAGCGAGGGACAGCGCTGGCAGCCACGCATCCAATGCAAGATATCACAGCACGCCCTTCGTGCCTCAGGGACGTGCCACCCAACCGCTCCCCTCGCCCCTTTTAGGGGAGAGGGGCTGGGGTTGCCTGATGCATCGGAGTTAAGCTAGGGAGACTAGGTGGAATTGTCGAATTTGAAAATGGTCACCTTCTTGGTAGCCCCGGTAGGGGCGGAACAAAAGAAACGCAGGTTTGTTTCGCCCCTACCGGGGCTCTAAAACCACTTCCTCCCTTCTATACGTGGGGCAAGCCCCACGCCTAAGTTCGAGACGCCCCTACACGGGGCTACCTTTCCTTGACCTACGGTCAAAGCCCTCTTCTTCCTCAAGTCTCAAGTCTCAAGCCTCACCCTTCACACCTGATTTAAGATTCGTTCGATTCGTGGTTAATTCCTTTTCCCCCCGCTCCTCTCAAATCCACCCCGTATCCCTTTACTAGGATCATAAAGCTGAATCCCTTCTCGCTTCTCGAAAGCAACAGGGAGTTCATGGGCGCCGGCTATGTCGGAGTTTAAAGGATAGTAATAGACAACCTCCCCGATGCGATCTTCACCGAACTCGACTTCAAACGCCCTCTCAATCTTTCCCGTAGGCAACCGTTTGAAACCAACGCTCGGGACCTTGGCAGGAAGTAACCAATTGATCCGCCCACTGTCGGAACCGAGGAAAGGAGCACCTTGCAGCGTGTTCAACGCAACTCTCCACTCATCTTTCGGGCGGTAGGCGAGCCCAATCAAAACAACGACAGAGACGACTCCTAAGCTCGTTCGAGCGAGAGATCGTCCTGCCGTAACCCACCCCGCGCGGTGGTATGTTCGTGGTCCGGGCGTCTCGCCCGGCGAAGCCTTCGCAACTCTGGGCGAGACGCCCAGGCCACGGCAAAAAACCTTAGAGATAAAAAACTGCCCCAACCAGCACCAACCCAGTACCAACATACCAAACCCAAATCGGGGGTTCGGTGCTGCGTATAACAAGTACAGAGCGCCTAAGATTCCGATGCACGGAATCGCTATCTCCCAAACCTGACTTTTCCTCTTACGGCGAATGCAAAAGAGCATCAACAACGCCAAAACATTACCAGCTGCTGCACCTAAGAAAAGCTTCCCCTTGCTCGTCTTGGCCCAAACCTCAAACCATCTCGATTCCTCTACCCCTTCGGGGCGTTCACCACTCCAGCGGGCCCAGTCTCGGATCCCATCACTCACCTCCTCAAGGCTTTGTGATTCCAAACCCCAACTTGCGGAGGTTTGCGTTTCCTTCAACGGAAACAAAAGGTTTCCTGTTTGCCACCAGGAAGTCCCCACCAACGGGATCGCAGCAAAAACCGAAGTGAGGAGGAGAAGCTTCAAACGAGCGAGAAACTCCCCTCTCCTTCCCGAGAAAAGGATTGTTAATCCGACAACGATCGCCACCGGTGCAGCGGATAGTTTAACTGTTGGGAGCAGGGCTGCCACGATGAGCGTTGCCCAACAGGCTCCTTTCCCAGATCGGATCGTCCCCATCCCGATAAGACTGCTAGCCACCGCGATAGTACCGACGTTGATGAGAAAATCCGGTGCTGCGGAGGCGGGCTCCAAAAAGAGTAGGTGGAGACCGAGTACCCCAAAAAGTCCGAAAGCAGCAAACCAATCCCGACGGGTACTACGATTTGTGATGATGCGTCCCGCTCCCTCGGTGAATTGCATAAGCGCCAAGAGGAGGGCAAACCCATTGACCAATGTTCCTGTCCGGTGGGGCATCAGAAACTCAAACGGAGCCGCTAGCGCGAAGGCGGAACTGATGAAGCCGAATCGAAAATGAAGGAGGGAAAGGCCCCGGACCGAACCGAACTCGGAGTACCACATGGTCGCTTGATGGTGATACAAGAGAGTGTCGTAGTTGCAGGGTGCCTGCGAGCAATACAAGGCAACACCCGCGATGAGGATCGCTCCCCCTGGCCAAGAAACCGCAGAAGCTCCCGATTGAAGAATCCCCCAAACGCGTTTCCGATTCCGTTCAGAACAGAGGGTTACTCCCAGAAGGAACAGCAAAAAACCGATCCCGAAGAATTGCA
>CAYMXM010000320.1:3599-6127 GCA_964394065.1 uncultured Pirellula sp.
TCCTGGTCCTCGGGATTTCTGCATTCCATTTTGCGAACGCGATAGTTGATATCCTCGATGATAGCGCGCGTCGAGTTCATGAGATCTGCCAGAACCCCCGTGAGAATCATTTGAAAACCCGCGATCAGAAGAACTGCAGCCAAGATGAGGGATTGGATGTGAAGGTTGCTTCGATCAGGAAGAAAGAAAAAGATGTATAGAAATCGCAATCCCAAAAGGGTTCCGAGGGCGATGGAGATCCCCCCAGCGAAGGTGAAGATCACCAACGCGCGATAAGATGCATACACACGAACCATAATTCCGATCGAACGGGAAATGAAGGTCCAGATACTCGAGAACAAACGGGATTCCCGAAGTTTCTCATTGGTACCGATCGGAACCACGGTCGTTACAATTTTGCGGCGCCCCGCTTGAATGACATGGTCCACGGTATGGTCGAAACTGGTGGAGTTGACCAATCGAAATGCGGCTTCTCGACTGTAAGCGCGAAACCCGCTCGCAACATCGGGGACCGGGATTCCAGCCAAGTAGCTGACCACGCGGCTTCCGAGATTCTGTAATGTTCGCTTTAGCCAACCAAAGTGTGCGATCTTATCGCACTGTCGGTCGCCGATGACGATGTCAGCCTTTCGGTCCAGAATCGGTCGGATCAACCGTGGAATGTCTTTTCCGTTGTATTGATTATCTCCATCGGTATTGACCAGAATATCCGCGCCGAGCCTGAGGCATTGGTCGAATCCCGCGGCAAAAGCATGCCCTAGCCCACGATTTCCGGTGAAAGAAACGATATGATCGACACCGCATTCCTTGGCGACTTCGACCGTTCGATCGGAACACCCATCGTCGATGATCAAGATCTCAACCTTGTCGATTCCCGGAATGTCGCGAGGAATATCCCGGACGGTAGCGGGTAGGGTATCCTCTTCGTTCAAACAAGGAATCTGAACAATCAGTTTCATAGATGGGTCCATGCATTGGGAATCAACTAAAGAAACTAGCCTAGTTGAAGCCCCAAGAGAGTCAACCGCTAGCGCTCTCCTACGTGGCCCGGGCGTCTCGCCCGGTGTTGCACCACCTCCCCTTAAATCTCCGCTCCCTTTGGGGCAACGCTGTGACGTATTTTTCCCTGGGAAATCCTTCTTGTCCGACCGGGGCTCGTCCCCGTCGGACACCGCTTTGGCGCCCTAGAACGCTCCGCGCTTTAAGATATCTGCTCCCCTCGCCCCTTTTAGGGGAGAGGGGCTGGGGGTGAGCGGCCACGTGCACTCGAGACGCAGTCCCTCGCTTACGCCACGGGTTGTGATGGAAGGACGCTTCGCGTCCTTCCACTTACCACCGATGCGTCAGGCCCGCCGTAGGCGTCCCCCCCCTTCCTTTAGCCTTAAGTCTTTAGCCTTAAGCCTAACCAATCTCTTCCTTTCTCAGCACCAATCTTCCAATCGCCAAGCACTTCCCCGTCTCTGGATCAGCATCGACCCAAGTTCCCGAGAGCCGAACATCTTCGGTGGCGACGTGGAAGGAATTGGGATCGAACGTGAGGGTGGTATTCAGGACCGGCTCGATCGATCGCCCCAGGATACTTTCATAAGGGCCCGTCATTCCAACATCGCATTGAAACCCCGTTCCGTTCGGAAGAATGCAATCGTCCGCCGTCGGGACGTGCGTATGAGTCCCCAGAACGGCCGTTACTTTCCCGTCGAGGAAACGCCCCATCGTCTGCTTATCGCTGGTCGCTTCTCCATGGAAATCGACGAGCCGGATTTTGCAATCGCTTGGCAAATCCCGCAGAACCTCCTCTGCAGCTCGGAAAGGGCAATCGACAGGGCGCATGAAGACGCGACCTAAGAGACTGAAAATCCCGATTCGAACACCATTTCTGGAGGTGACAATACAAAAAGTTGCCCCTGGGGCGTTGACAGGAAAATTAGCCGGTTTGACGATGTTGTTAGCCGTGGTGAGGATCGATGCGATCTCTTTTTTCTTGTAGATATGATCCCCCAAGGTGATCGCGTCGACTCCTCCTTGCACAAGTTTGTTGTATTGATTGATCGTAAGCCCCGCACCGTCGGCTGCGTTCTCCGCATTGACGATGATCGTGTCGATATTCCCCTCCGCACGGAGCCATGGGATCGCTTGAAGAACGATCGTGAGCCCTGGTTTACCAACGACATCCCCCACCAGAATGAGACGATGCGAGCCTGGAGTTTTTGTGGGGATCGATACCATGGGGCCTTCGTCAGTGGGAACGCGATAAAGTAGGACGGACAAACGTGTTAGTTTAGCTAACGGCAAACGAAAAACTACCAAGAGCTACTCCCATCCCAACCCGTGGCGTAAGCGAGGGATAGCGCTAGTCTGTCAAAAGTTGGTGTTGTGAGGATTTAGGTTTGCGCAAGTTTCGTTCTCTAGTTCGCTTCTTGTCCGACCGGGGCTCGTCCCCGTCGGACACCGCTTTGGCGCCCTAGAACGCGCCGCGCTTTAAGATATCTGCTCCCCTCGCCCCTTTTAGGGGAGAGGGGCCGGGGGTG
>CAYMXM010000321.1:0-6124 GCA_964394065.1 uncultured Pirellula sp.
GAACCGAGGGAATCTTCGGGCCGGAACCGATCAAAGAGGCCTGACCCCTTTGATCCGGTCTCGAGGACTGGGTCCAACAGACCTCTTGGCCTGGCGAATTCCATCTCGTCAAACGGTACGGCCACCTTTTCAGCAAAACAGCCAAGGAAAAAAGGATAGTTATCCAGTAATCGGGAACCATCCAAAGCCCCTACCACACGCTACGCTCAATCCCACGTTGCGCCTTGGCGCCTTTGCGTGAGACCTTCTTCGACAAGATTTGCAGGAGTTGCAGGATTATCCAATCCTCAGGATCTCCCATCCTGCTCATCCTGAAAATCTTGTCAAAAAGAGGCCCGAAAGGGGGTCAGGCCCAAATGGCACTGTCGCTATACATTATGGCGAAGACCTATCTTCCTCCCTTGCTTTATACGCCCGCCCCAGAAGATGAGCGGCCACCGGTAGCGTCACGAAGAGAAAGGCGATGGTGGCCGACATCTTGATCCAAGCCGAAACGCTTCCAAAGGCGATTGCCGCTGCGAGGCCCGAAAAGCCGATACCGAAGGTGCTCGCTTTGGTTGCCGCATGAATGCGGGAATAGAAATCGGGGAAACGCAAAACTCCTAGTGAAGCAACGAACCCGAAAAAGCCACCAAGGATCAAGAATATAGAAGCGAGTACAGTGGTCATTGTTCTACCGAGTTGTTGACTTCTCGTTGGAGGTAGCGGGCCAGCGCCACGGTACCAAAAAATGCGATGATGGAGAAAACTAACACAATATCCAAAACAGCCTCATCGGCAGTTCGAATCGCATGCGAGATCATAAGCAGGGCAACCAACAGCCCTAGAAGGTCGATAGCAACCATGCGGTCGGCTGCACTCGGACCGAGGATCATCCTCACAAGGCATAGGACCATGGAAATAATCAGCAGGAAATCAAAAATGGATACGGCAACAAGTAAATTCATAGCAGTTCAAAACTGAGGGGCTCCAAGGGAATACCGAATCAAAGATTCCAGTTCCCTTTTCGTTTGCTCTTGATCATTCGAGTAAAGTGTATGCACGAGCAACATGTCAGAGCCTTCCTCCAGATCAAGAGATAAAGTGCCGGGCGTCATGGAGATCAAGCAGGCTGCTTCCCAACGCTGAAGCGGATCGTAACCACGTAGATTTACTTCAACAAAGCCGGGTTGGAAACGAGGCTCCGGACGAAGTGCATCCACGGCGACTCGAATGTTTGATAGGGTCATTTCCCGAAGGTAGATCGGCAGGAAAAAGAGGAGACCAGGTATCCTCCCAACGGTTCGCTTCCAAAGAGTTTTCATAGGGATGCTCCTGGAATGGAAGGTGCGTTGAGAATCTGCTCTGCTGCAATTCTGGCGAGCGACAAAAGACCAGAAGGATGAAAGCTAATGAGAATAGTACCTGCCGCAAGAATCACCATCGGGATGACGTGGCCGGGATGGAGCGGACGCACAGCACCTGCCTCTTGGGGGCGATCCTTCCAGAACGCTTCCGACCATATTTTGGTCATGGAGAAGAGAGTCAGGATGCCAACGGCAAGGGCTACCCCGGCCGCACCCCATTCCTCCAGTTGCATTGTTTCCTGCAACAACGCTAGCTTGGCCCAGAACCCTGAAAGCGGAGGAATCCCTCCTAGCGATAACGCCGGAATGAGAAACAGCGCAGCAAGCCATGGCGACCTGCTGTACAGGCCCCCGGTTCGCTCTAGATTTTCACCTCCACCAATGCGATCGATCGCAGCGGCTGCGAAGAAAAGGTTCGTCTTAACGAGGATATGATGAAGAATATAGAAGATAGCTGCCGCCAATGCTCCCACCGTCCCCAACGCTAGCCCAAGGGTCATATAACCAATTTGGCTGATGATGTGAAAGGAAAGGATGCGGCGAGTATGGAACTGGCTAGCTGCACCTAGCACCCCCGTAAACATGGTAAGCAACGAGATCCACAGAAGAAGTGGAAAGATGAACTCGCGTTCTGAATGGAATGCAAAACCAAAGGTTCTGATCAGTGCGTAAACCCCGACCTTGGTTAAAAGCCCTGCAAAGACTGCGGACACGGTATGGCGTGGAGTATGGTAGGAGGAGGGAAGCCAAGCATAGAGAGGAAAGACTCCCGCTTTAATCGCAAAGGCAAGCAAAAGTAAAACGGCAGATAAACGGATTCCTACGGCGGACCCTTGACCGTTTGCGATACGATACCCGATGTCTGCAAAGTTGAGCGTTCCCAAGGTGCTGTAAAGAACTCCTGCACCGATAAGGAATATCATGGAAGCCAGGACATTGAGAACGACGTACTTCACGGCCCCTTCGGTTTGCGCTTTTGTACCCCCAAGAGCAACCAATACAAACGAAGAAAGAAGCATGACCTCAAACCAAACATAAAGGTTGAAGAGATCGTTCGTGAGAAAGGAGCCGCAGACGCCAAATAGGAGGAACAGATAGAGCGGGTGATAGCCACGTCGTTCGTCCTGGAGAGGAATCTCTGCCAGTCCGTGTATTGCCCCACAGAATCCGATCAATCCCGTGACTGCGATCATCAAGGCGGAAAGCATGTCGGCTTGCAAGCGGATACCAACCGGCGCCTCCCAGTCCCCCACATCCAGAATCAAGGGACCTTGCGATTTTACCGTCGCTACCAAGAGGAGACCGACCGCTAGCAAAATCCCTGTGGCGGCAACCGACAGTACACGTTGCGCTTTGGCGCGACCGATAAGAAGTATTTGGAGGATCGCTCCCCCCATCGGCACAAGGAGGGAGAGAATCAAGGGTAGATAGTTCATCGGTGATTCAAGCATCCGTTTCCTTCAGACTGTCGAGATCCTCAGTCTTTAATCTGTGGTAGGCATTCTTCGACAGGACGATGGTAAATGCGATGACCCCAAAACCAATGACGATGGCCGTCAGGATGAGGGCTTGTGGCAGTGGATCTGGATGCCCAGGGGGTAGGCTCGTTGCGTCATTTCTGACGATAGCAGAAATGCCTGTTCCAAGACCTGGAAGTGTCAGGATTACCAGATTCGCAGCTTGGCTGAGAAAGAGGAGACCGATGAGCATCCGTGTAATGTTCCTACGGAGTATCAAGTAGAACCCGCAAGTGAAAAGAAATCCGGTGAGCAGGATGATGATCGTTTCCATGTTCTATCGCTCCACGTTCGGTTCGACGACAAGGCGTGGAGTTTCATTGCGCATGAGCCTAGTGAGTATCAACAAACAAACACCAACCACCACCAGGAAAACGCCCACGTCGAAAAGGAATGGTGTGCCAAACTTCGTCTTCCCCACCAATGGCAACCACAGGGAGCCGATCCATACTCCCTCCATAAAGGGCTTATGCAGAAGGAGCGAAGGCAACGTACTGAGTAACGCGGTGGTCAACCCAGACGCAATCCAAAGAAACGGTTGACGACCACTATGCAAGGAATGATTCGGTTCCGCCAACCGGCGTAATATCAAACCTGCCCCCGCAACCAGCCCACCGATAAATCCTCCACCTGGTTCGTTGTGCCCTCGGAAAAGAAGAAAGATCGACATCAATAGTAGTAGAGGAGTCATCCATGCGACGGCAATTCGAAAGAGAGGGGTTGCGATCGCAAGTTCGGTTTGAAGGTTCCTTCGTTTCGGGCCAAGAAGAAGTCCAGCCACCCCCAGTGCGGCAATCGTCAGTACACATATTTCACCCATCGTATCCAACGCGCGGAAATCGATGAGGATGACGTTTACGACATTTTTTCCGTGCGCTTCAGGTAAACTTCGCGAAGCCATCTCGGCTGAGACTCGGTCCTCCATAGGAATTGGATCGCTTCGAACAGCTAGTAAAGCCAAAGTCAGCGCCGAACCGGCGGCAATTGCGATACCTAGATCGGAAAACCTACGCTGAGGTGACGAAAGAGAAGCCGTTCCCAAGGGTGGAAGCTGACGTATCACGAGCGAGAAGAGAACCAACGTCAAGGTCTCCACCAACACCTGCGTTAACGCCAAGTCGGGAGCTCCGAAGAGAGCGAACAGCAACGCAACACCATAGCCGACGCCCCCCATTGCCAACACGGCCATGACAGTACTGCCGGAACGGATTGCAGCCAATCCCGCTCCCACGGTTAGAAGGGAGACCGCCACAGGCACCAAGCTAACCGGGCTTCCATGCAGTGCCCCTTTCCAATCGGTACCAGGAAGTGCGATGGCAATGAGCGCAGTGAGACAGAGGAGGAGAACTGCGAGATAGAGTCTGAGATTTCCGTGTTGAAGGAAATGCGTTACCTTCCCCGCCTGCCGAACCATATGAGTGAGCCCTGCATCGAACGCGTAAGAGGATCTTAAGGGAACCTTACCAAGCAGCCGTACCATCCCACGACGTACTTGGTTTCGGAAAGCGTAGAGAATAACTCCTACCACAATCGTTAAAGCGCTTAGCGCAAGCAAGAGATTGAATCCGTGCCATAGCTTCAAATTCGCCTCGACTGGTGCGCGAACGATGTCGCGAGTCGCGGGATTGATCAACCCTTTGCTAAGGAAGGCGGGGAACAACCCTACCCATACTCCTAGCACCGCCAGTATGAGGGGACCGATCACCAGCGACCATTGCCGCGCCTTTGGGTTGAACTCTTGAACAGTACGAGTTCTACGAAACGGAGAGACTCCAACCTTCAGGGCAACGGTCACGTTGATCGCATTTGCAGCGAAGCCGAGACAGGTAATCAGAACCGAATAGCCCCCCGCCTTGGTTTGCGCTTCGTAGAGAAGTTCTTTGCCGATGAATCCAATGAACGGAGGAACACCAGACATCGAAAACGCTGCTAGTGCGGCAGCGACAGCCACTAAAGGGAGATGTTTCCCTAACCCTTGGAGCATCGTTACGTCCCGAGTTCCAGCCGCTTTGTCGACGATTCCTGCAATCATGAACAGAGGCGCTTTGTAAAGGGCGTGAACGATCAAAAAGACCATGGCCGCTTTGATCGCCAGCTCAGTCCCGATCCCGAGAAGCATCACGAGTGTCCCGAGCGCACTCATGGTCGAGTAGGCGAGCAATCGCTTAAGATCGGATTGGGCCAAGGCAAAAATAGCACCGAGAAACATGGTGAGAGCGCCAATAACGGTCAACGCATCGTGCCACATCACCGTCCCCCCTAGAACAGGGGTGAGTTTAGCTAAGAGAAACACTCCGGCTTTAACCATCGTCGCCGAATGCAAGTAGGCGCTCACCGGAGTCGGAGCGGCCATTGCATCGGGAAGCCAGAAATGGAAAGGGACTTGCGCCGATTTCGTAAAGGCTCCCAACAGCACAAGCAACAAGATCGCCGAGTAACGAGGATCTGCCTGGATAAGCTCTCCCCGTTCTTGAAGTTCCGCGATGCTGAAAGTTCCACCGACTGCACCCAGTAGAAGAATACCTGCGAGAAGGGCTAAGCCTCCCATCCCCGTTACCAACAAAGCGCGCAAGGCGGCTTTGCGAGCTGCTGAATCGGAATGGGAAAGCCCGATTAGAAAGTAACTCGCAAGACTGGTAAGTTCCCAAAACACGAAAACGAGCAGGAGATTGTCGGCTGCGGTGATCCCCAGCATGGCTAGCATGAAAAGCTGAACAAAAGCAAAAAAAGGAGGCCCCTGCGCCGAGCCCTTCAAGTAGGCTCCACCGTAGATCAAGATCAAGGAACCGATACCGGAGATCAATAGCGAGAGAAGCAACCCAGGGCCGTCCAAAGAAAAATCGAGCGACACTCCTAGTTCTGGCACCCATTCCCCAGACCACTTCGGTAGCGAGCCTGCGGAAATATCATGCACTTGGCCCAGCAGCCAAAAGAACAGAAGTGCAGGTACGATAGCTGAAAGCCATCCAGTCGCGGTAGCATTGCGCCTTGCAAACCAAGGCCACCCAAGGGCCCCGATCGCCAACGCGACCAACCCAAACAAGTACCATTGCATAGATAGATGGCTGACAAAGATCATTCGTAAGTAACCAGTGAATTGCAATGGCGACCCTACCACCGCTACTTACTATCATCGCCGAATTGACAATGAAACCCTTATTGAACGCGAATTTTATCGTGGACGTTCAGGCGGTGTCAAGTCGTGCACTCGCGACGCTATCCCTCGCTAACGCCTTTAGAAGTTGCGCTATTTGATTTTTT
>CAYMXM010000322.1:0-6085 GCA_964394065.1 uncultured Pirellula sp.
ACCCCTCACCCCCGGCCCCTCTCCCCGAAGCGGGGCGAGGGGAGCAGAAATTTTAGCGTGCCTCCGCGTCCCTGCGTTGAATTTTAAAAAAAGCTTAACGGCGTTGCCCTCCTACTCCACCTTTCCAATCTCCAAACTCTTCAAAACCATTTGAGCGGTGGCGGCTTCGTCGGAGCTGACGCCGCGGACGGAGAGGGAAACAGGGTTCGCGCCGCCGAGGGTTAGTCGGTGGACGATCTGGAACTTCGAATCATTCCCCTCGGCGTACAGGCATAGGAACTCGTCCCCAACCCGAGCAAAACGAACCTTCCCCGATTCCAATAGGGCCGGGATCACGAGGTCATCGGAGAGGATTTGCTTCGGTTCCGCATTCTGACGGGAGATCTGAGTTCGCGCATGAAGCTTCCCTTTCTCTCCTCGCTTCAGCATGATATCGACATCCGTCTTGCAGTCGTCGTCAAACCGCACAAGGAATTTCACCCCGACTCCCCAACCTGAGACCTCTCCGAATGTTCCCTTTTCGAAGCTCCAGGTGTAGGTTGCATCCCCCCCTTTGTCCTTGATCGGAATCGTGAAATTAGGATGCTTCTCGTAAACGCTCGCTCGGACTACATCGATCTTCAACCCTTGCTCGGTCGTTGTGAACAACTCGGGTCTCCCTCCGATCTTCACTCCAGCGCTGGCTAGCTCCGCAAGGGGTTTTCGGAAATCAATCACCTCGACGCTCGCGACTCCCTCGGTGCTGTAGATCCCTTCTCGCGGAATCGCGAGCTCTTGATCCTCTACCTTCGGTAGGCTCTTGGGCCAGTCTCCTCGGTACTTCACGTTCCGAACCCGAGCTTGCGTTTCATCGCTATAGCGGAAGAGCCCAAAGAGACGTTCCGCCTTCGGTTCATCGATTTGTAACGTCGCAGCCAACTCTCCGTTTACCTCGACGCGCAATTCGTCCCCCGTGAGCTTCAACAAAACTCGGTTCCAATCGTTCGCTCGCAGGGGCACTTTCCCTTTGGCCTGAAAGTTCGAAGCGATCTTTACCTCTTGCGAGGAACCTGGAGTCGGAAGTTGTTTCCAAGTGGCTCCATCGGGATGGAGCTTGAGGATCGAACGCCCTAGGGTAGGATGGATCTCGAACTCACCTGGACTATAGTAGGTCTCGAATTCGATCTCCCCATCCTCCAGCATCGGACGGTAGTACTGGACGAGGCTTTCAAGCCCCCGCTCCGACCGATCGATACGTTTTCTTCCCGTCAATTCTCCTTCCGCGAAACTATAAGGCGCGTTGGGATCTTCCGATTTCGCAATCCAATCGGAGTAGAAATCACCCCGCCAAGCGTAGATTCCTTCCGAACTGAGCAACTCGATTTCGCTCGGTATCTCGGGTTCGCCATGAATCGCAAGATCGAAGATCGTCGATTCATTGCTCGTTGAGCCTGCTTGGAGAACCAACCATGGATCCAAAGGTGAATCGAAAGTTTCCGTCGCAATCTCCAAACCGTTCGCGTAGGAAGTAACCTGCTGACCATCGACGACGATTCGGAACTCGGAAATCTTTTCCCAGTTCGGAACGCTAACGGGATTCTTATCATCCACTGCGTTGTGCATGATCCGCGACCTCTTGACTCCGCTCAGATTGTGGACCGGGTTTGCCGCATAGGTCCCTATCGCTGCCACCGCCTCGCGATATCCATAACTGGTTCGCTTACCGGTAATCTCGTACTTCCCACGCAGAGGAGATTGGAAGAAGAGCAGTCCCCAGGTTTCCCCCGTGAGATGGTTCACCGCCCCTCGGCGATACCACCAAGTCGAAGGCTGCCTTCCATCGGCATAGTGCTCAGCCTTGCGATAGGCAACGTTCGTCCATTGCTTAGGTACCAAAGCTGTTCCATTGGAACCGGTTTTGTTTCTCAATATCGATCCGACGGTGGTGGAAAGATAATTTCGCCACATCGGGTCGGTACTCGTCTTCCCTTGGCTCCAATCGATCGTCAGGAGTTGCCTCGCGATATCGAGCCCCTGTGGCCACAGAACGGGATCCTGCCCAGCCCTCACTGCGACGAGCAGGTCGGGAGCCCTATCACCGTTCTCCGCTTCCTTGGGGAGTGGCGTCGCCAGCCTCTTCTGAGCCTGTGCGATATGTGTTTTCGCCGTTGCGAGGTCTCCAGCCTCCATGGCGATCAAAGCCAACAAAGCATTTCTGGCACGCTCATTCGCTGGATAGGGATCAGCAGATGCCTCCACTCTCGATTTCAGCTCGGGGAGTTTTTGAAGCTTCTTCGCGAGACGCACCATCTCCAACGGAGGGGATAGAAAACGCTCCGAGTCGACTTTGGTCGGATCGAGTTGACTTTGGGCATCCAAGGTGGCAAATCCAAATGCCATTCGGAAATCGGCTTGCCTCTCACCCGGAAGAACGAACGATTGCAGATAATCGAACGCGTCGTTCGGCTCCATCGTTCTCGATTCTAGAACGACATCGATTCCGCCAGCGTCCTTGACCTGATACGGGAGAAGCGAATCGACCACCTTCGCATCGCGTGGCGAAGAAGCTCGTACTAGTCCCAGCAAATCTCCACCTTGAAGTTCTTTCGCATGCGAGCTCCAGTTCCCCTTGAGAACGCCGTTCCTGACCCGCACCTCCTCACCAAAGACGTGGAAGAGGCCGAATCGGGAATCAGCGATATCTCCGGTTGGAAACTTGAGAACGTCGGCGCCGTTCACACGAAGTGTCAGAGTCTGCTGTTGAAGGCTCAGCTCAACCCGGTTCCACTCTTTGGCTTTCAAAGAGGGAGACGCGATTTGATACTTCGGTGCAACGACTTGTGGATTTCGGCTGATCCCGTTCAATGTTTGGACGTTTACATCTTTCGTTACCCAACGGAATGCGACTCCCTTTTCGGATTTCTTTCCATCGGCATTAAGCATCAGAGCTAGGTTCCCGAAGGTTGGATGGACCTCGAAAGCACCAGGCTCGTAGTAAAACTCGTAACCAAAAGATTCACCCTCCAAAAGAGGACGTTGGTAGAGCATCCAACTCTCTTTCAGTTCGGTCGTCGGTGCTAAAGAACCTATCCTCAATTTTGGTTGAAGAGTTCCTGCCAGTTCCCCGTTGGCAACGGACCAATGAAGAGGGGGCTGAGATTGTTGTTGACGATAGGCGGTTTCGGTGTTTTCCCTTGGTTTCTCCGCGAGGAGACGGACACGAGGGAGAACGACCTCTGGGAAACCTCCAACCCATCCATCGAGTCGTTCATCGACGAACAAAGGAACTTCGTCGGTGACTACGGGAGGTTCCGTAAAACGAAGGTTGCGGAAGGTTGTCGTTCCAAAGGGGGGAGCAACCAACCCGAGCCATGGGAAGGAGGGAGAACGCTTATCGGCATAAACAACGCGCCCGTCGAATGAGAACTCGATATCGTCCCCCTTGGCCCGCACACGAAGAGGGCGAGGTAGCGCTGGGGAGATCGCTGAAACTCTTGGGCGACGCACCATATCGGTTCCCGAGAGGGAACTGATTGCGAGGCTATTCCCCCCTTGTTGACGCACAACGGAGGCGCCGTTGAAAAGGAGATCCCCTTCTCCATAAACTCCTCCGATATTTTCCACTTCGAAGGTAAAGTCACCGGTCAATGGAACATTCAAAAGGAGAACATCGCTCTGCCCACCTGAAACGTGCGTCACTCCTCCGTCGTGGGAATACCACCAACGATTCATCATGTCGTTGGCCGGCGGCTTGAGGGATGTTGCAATCCAATGCCGTAAGCCATGATCGAGATTGAATGGTGTCGATGAGTCCACGTTCTTCGCGAGCCAACGGGCATAGCGATCGAAGACGTAATCGGCGCTCGCCGTGTTCGCTTGCCCACGCACATACCGGAAGTACTCGGCAAAGCGTTGACGTTCGCGGGTGAAGTAAGCTTCCTTGTCCATCGAGTGGGAGTAAACGACCAAGGCTGCTTGTCGAACAAGAGTCGTCTTCTTCGCGTCCTCATGCTTGTAATCGTAAGCACCACGGAAGTAGGTTGCTAAATGAGCGTCGAGTTCATCCCCCTGGAGTCGCTCCAGTTCGACCAACGCACGAAGTGCCGAGGCGCCAAGCAACTCCTCATCTTCAGCCTCCTTGACCAAGGCAACCAGCTCTTCAATCTTGCCGCATGCTACCGCCGTTTGAACCAGTTCTGTGAAATTGCTCCAGTAACGGTCCTCCGTTCTCGGAGGGTAAACAACTCCTTGGGGACGCATCCATTCAGGGATATCTAATGGAGCATGGGCGCAAACACCGAAGCGGACCGTTCGACGCCCCGTTGCTGGCAAAGTCCATTTCTTCCAAATTTCATACTGTTCGATTTCTGGAAGCTGCCTCGTTTGAAGGATCGATAGCATCAACGGAGCTTCGAGACTGATCGCTCCCATTCGTGGCGGAAGCTCAAGATCGACAGCGCGCCCGAAATAGTCCATCGCGTGGTTCAAGGCTCCTACCTTAAGAAGCTCGGAAGCGACGGTCACATAGTCTCGTCCTTGGAATTGCAGACCATATCCATCGGAGTATCTGGCGTAATTCTTTTGATTTCCTTCCAACCAGTTTTCGTAATAGGCGAGGACCTCTTCAACGCTCTTCGATCGAGTCAAGTATTCGTTGATTCGTTTTGCAATGGGGTCTAACGATTGCTCGACATCGGAGTCCGTCGTCTTGGGTTGAGAGATGCTCCGGAGGTAGACCCGCATCGTTTCAATCGCGCTCGTTTCCAGCTCTGGAATATCGACGGCCGGAAGTGCAGCGTGAAGGAGCGCCTGATTCGGATGTGGAAGTCCCCACTTCACGGTCGATGCAGGCAGGGCTTGGAGGGCACTTTCGGCCAACGGAACATTCTTACTTTGAACCCCCAACATCGCTTTGAGAATCAGACTGTCAGGTTTCGTTGGATTGTTCTTGTCCCGTTCGGTAAGAAGCTTTTCCAAAGCTTCACTCTTCCCGGCTGCGACTGCGGCGATTACCAAACGAAGCCCCAAGCTTTCGGGTGTGGAGTTCGCTGTCAGTTCGACAGGGTAAAGTCGAACAACATCCGGCAACTTCTGTGGGAGAACCAGTGGTAGGAGTAGCTCATAGGTGTCGCTGGGGGGATAGTCGGTGGAAGACCATTCGCGAACGACGTCGAGGACCCATGGGCCGACGGCTTCCGGGCTAAATGTCAGCGTGGATTGCGTCTGCCCTGGTGCCATCAACACGACAGCTCCGCTAGAGGCGATCGTTGGAAGTCCCGAGCTAGTCGCGTTCCCAGCTGGGATATCCGCAACGGGCTCTCCTCCTCGAAACGCTTCGGCGAACGCTTGCTTCGAAACTTCCGAAAGTTGGTTCTGCGCGGCTAATTTCGCGATGTGCAACAACGACTGGAACTGGGAAACGGTCAAAGGGGCTTCTCCGTTCGGTCGATTCTTGAACCGAGTGATCCCTTCTTCCATGAGGGCCTTGCCAGCTTCTCGGTCTTGATGCTGGAACGCGATCGCGATCCATTCTTCGACGATGGCTCCACTGAAATCGTTTTCCAGCTGCAAGTTGGCACCGTCGAGAGCGCGCTTGGCGAGTTGGATTGCGGTTTTTCCGTGTTGCTCCTGGTAGAGCAATTCCTTCGCGATCAACCAAAGGGGGATATGCTTCGCGGCATCCTTTCGTTGCCGCATGTTCGGCCTCTTCCCGGCTTCGATCGAATCCAATGGATGGCTTTCTAGAAAAGTGGAGATTTGATTCAGAGTTTCGGCTAACGCATCACTCTTGGTCTTCGTCTGTTGCCATGCGCGGAGGAGGAGAACGGAAAGGTCGTCTGGATACCTCTCGACGAGCGCCCCGATTCGAGCTTCCAAGGCCTCTCGGAGCTTCTTCTCGTAAGCTACCTTTTGGAGCACTTCCAGGAAGCGGCTTTCGAGAGCATTTCCTACCTTCTCATCGGTCCTTTTTTTGACATTGATCGCGAAGTCGATGAGTGGATCCCCTCGTTTGCGAGAGGAGTTCGCATCGGGGAGAAGAATCGCTGCTACGTTCTCAGCATCGGAGGACTTGAGAAGGGCGATGGAGTTTTGAAGGGTGGTTTCG
>CAYMXM010000323.1:0-6078 GCA_964394065.1 uncultured Pirellula sp.
TCACAACCCGTGGCGTAAGCGAGGGATAGCGCTGGCAACCAGACATCCATCCTAGGTCTCACAGCACGCCCTTCGTGCCTCAGGGACGTGCCACCCGACGCCTGAGATAATCCCAACAAGGGCTACGTGCACTCGCGACGCAGTCCCTCGCTAACGCGTCGGGTTGTGATGGGGGGACGCTTCACTTCCGCCCCCTTACCACACGGGAAGCTATTTCGGGACAGTTCCCTAGCGGAAGAGGATCTCAGGGATCTCCCATCCAATCTCGTAGCAACGGCATCTCCCTTAAATAGTCGTAAAGATGCGTACCGCATGGACAGCAGATCTTCGAAGGTGCAACGAGATCGCTTTCGATTAATCCTGTCGATTGAACCCCACAAACAGAGCATGTCGCATCCAATGCAACGCGGCACCAAGTGGGGGTAGGATCGGATTCCTTTCCACTTTGAGAATCGATAAACGGCGTAAACTCGTAATGTATCTTGTAGGAAACAAAGGACTCCGAGTCACTTTCAAACGGAAACATAGAGTGGAGTATCCCTGCAAAGGAATGGTTGCCACCGGAAGATTGACAAACACCTAGTTGACCGATTCCGTCGAAGCGGATGGTTCGATGAAGTTTCGTACAGAGCAAGCAATCAAAAGAAACCTCAAAGGCAGCATGGTACCGAATGAGGGACGCTCCTGCTCGCTGTACGACACAAGCGACTTCTGCCACGCGCTTCATTCGCCGCGGATCCATGCTTCGGTAAACGCTGCGTGTTTCATGCTTTTTCCACCTTCGACAAAGTAGCTGTATACGACGTGGATCGTTCCGTTGCGTCCTTGGATGATGGCAGGATAGTGATAGGAGCCACTCGGTGCATCTTCCAGATGCCTTGTCCATCTCCACGTTCGTCCCTCGTCTTCCGAAAGTGAGACGGCCAGTCTGTTTCGCTTTTCCTTTGTATCGTTGTAACTAAGAACCCAATTCCCATTGGCGAGTCGAACTCCATCAAGGCCTGAACCCGGGTTCGGGAGTTCCGTGGAATAGACCTCGCCCCATGTTTCTCCACGATCGGTCGACTCTGCGGCTTGCACACGGCCCGTTATTCCATTCTCTCGCATATAAGCGACGAGCGTTCCGTCGCGTCGTTCCAAAATGGTGGGTTGAATGTTTCCGAACCCGAGGAGCGGAGCGCTAGCTCGCCACGTCTGCCCTTCGTCGTCGCTCAACGCCATCAATGAAAAGGAATACGTATCGGTGTAGAGAGGGAGAACGATTCGTCCGCTGCGGAGAATGGTCGGTTTGCAACGGGGTTGCCACCCCAGTCTCTGGAAGAGCTTGTCGGGTAAAGTCTTTCGGATCTCTCCGATCTCGCGGCGATGACCTTCGGTCAGTTCCTCTCCATGCTGCGTTAAAAACGCGTCGATCTTTTGGTTGGCAACCTCGCTGAAGTCATCCGGCTTTAGTGCGATCCAATCTTTACGAGACCACTTCGGTACTCCTTCCCCTTGGAACTCGTTAGAGACAACGAAGTTCGTAATAGCAGACTCCCAGGAGTTGGCCAAGATAACGGGCCAGAACAACCAAAGGCGATCCTTTGAGTCTACCATCATGCACGTATTGCAATCGGGAAAGCCTGGAGTATCGATCATCAAAAACGGCTCACTCCAAGTGTCACTACCGGCAGCCTTTCGACTCCCAAGGATAAAAACGTCATCCGCTTTTCGTTCCCCAGAACCTCGGTACCAAGAAACCAGCAAGCTCCCATCGGGCTGTTCGACAATGCCGGGAGCATGGTTGTGCTGGGAATCGAGTGGAAAAATAAGGGCTCGTGAAATGTCTTGGGCATGGCCGATCACCGACAGGTTCAACGAGCAGGCGAAAGAGAGAGACAGAAGTAGTTTTCTCATGATTGAGGAGGACCTCTAACGCCTGCGGCTGTTGACAATTTGAAGCTCACTATCGCCGCGGAGGAGGAGGTGCTTTTCGGTCGGTACCAATGTTGCGCGGACGGCTAACTCGGTTTGTATCGTCGCGATCGGTTCAAAGATCGAGCTCGCGCGCAAGACTTGTAGGGCACCGACATGAGAGACGTTGATCAGCTTATCTCCGAGAATGATCGGAGATCCCGAATAGTCACCGCCGACACGTTTGGTCCAATGCGTCTTCCCTGTCTCGAGATCGACACAAGTGACAATTCCCGCGTCGCTCCATAGGAAGAGCAATCCATCACGAGCAACCGAGGTCGGGACATACGAAGCAGATCGCGTCACGCGAAACCGCTCCTTTTGCTTTACCATGTCAAAGGCGATAAGGAGGTTGTCGCGACCGCCCCCCGAACCATGCGTGGCAATCGAGAGATCGCCCACGACCAGAGCGGACGCGCAAACGCGCTGCGTGAAACAATCGTGATGCCACAGCAGTTTGCCAGTCTCTGCATCCAACCCGAACATCCCTTGCGCCGTAGTGCTGCAAACCAATTCCTTTTTCCCATCGTGTTCCCAGATCGCAGGCACACCATAGCAGACGCGCGCCGTTGGGAGAGCCGTTTCCCAACGCGTCTCTCCCGAACTCGCATCGACCGCGATCATCCGATCTTGCCCCGATTCGCCCCCACCGGGGGCGGAATCGTCCTGGCTGTCGAGTAAGACTACCAGATCATCGATCCGCATCGGCGAGGTCCCGAACCCATGCTCGGTCACATATCTGCCGAAGTCACGACTCCAGACCTCTTTGCCTTGATGCGTAAACGCTTTGAGATACGTATGCTCTGGTTCCGCCCAAGCGAAATAAACGAGCAAATCATCGACACAAGGAGTGGTTGAAGCGTATGAACTGAATTTGTGCAGTGGGTGCGGAACGGACGGATACTCTTTGGTCCAGAGCAATGTCCCCGCTCCGATGTCGACGCAAAGCAGATAGCGGGTCGCGTTGTCGGGATTGGCCGAAATCAGAAAAGCGAAATCCCCATACACCGCAGGGGAACCATGCCCTCCTCCAGGCAATGCAACCTTGGTTACGTCTGCCTCCTGCCACGGAATCGGTACTCCATTCTCTTTAGCAACCCCCGATCCGTTCGGACCACGAAAGCGTGTCCAAGTCTCACTGAGATCCTTAGCGGCCTCTTCCGAAAAACCAACCGATGCACCGAAGCTCCAAAAGAAAACCAATGAAAGTGCATAGATCAGCCTCAACTTCATGGGTAAGGTGCCTTAACTAGGGTGAGTTACAAGGAAGGAGCGAGGCGAAACGCATAACGGAGAAGAGCAGTTCAGTTTAGCAAAAGTCGTCTGGGGAAGAGTGGGGGGAACCACGGAATACACGGAAGACACGGAAAAAGGAGTTTGAGTCATTTCCATCTCCGAAGGACAGCGTTGTGACGCAGAAAGGATAGGCGGAGAGAAGCTATCCGTGTTTTCCGTGCGTTCCGTGGTTCCCCCCTATGCCACTACTTCCTATCCCAGTTCCAGCGCAAAAGCTCGCTGTGGACCATCTCTAGTTTGTTCTGCCTTAAGTTCAACATGTCACCATCCCTTAGCAACCTATCGTTGAAAACGATCTTTCCTTCCGGGTCGATCAATACGTAAGAGGGAAAACTTTTTATTCCGAGCGTTTCATAATCCCGAAGGATGGTTCCCTCCTGATCGTCGACGACCATCGCGTAATCCATGCCGTTCTCCCTACAGAAAGCAGCAACCTCCTCAGGCGTTGAGCTGTTGGTGTGAACTCCTAGGATCGCAAACTTTTCTTTGTCAAAGACTTGATGGGCCAAGTTGATCGCTGGCATTTCACCAAAGCATGGTCCGCAACCGATGAACCAGAAATCGAGTAGCACAAACCGCCCCCGAAACGCTTCCAGACTTCGATGCTCGGTCTGCAACCAAGTCCCTGCCCGAATCGCCGGTGGCATTTGTCCGGAAACTCCTCTGCTTGCCGCGATCGTCGCATTCTTTTTTTCCTGGTCCCCTAATGGCGCCAAGCTCCAATCGGGCTCGACATCGCGAAGGGTAACTCGGATGTTTTTGGTCGCTTGATGGTCTCGCAAATCGACCTCGGCAATGCCACCGCGCGCACTCTTCGGGTCATAAGCCATTACGAATACGGTAAAGTCCAATCCTGCTTTGTATACGTAGTCTGGGATTTCCTGTGACTGCAATTGAAAACCTCCGTGATCGTCGGAAAGCCCGAACGCCAGAGCCGAGCCAGAGCTGGATGACACAGTTTTGCAGATCATTCCCGAAAGAGGCTTTCCCTCGGAATCGACCACATTGCCACGTAGATCTGGGATAGGAAGGAGTCGAATCGTACCGAGCTCCGTCTTACCATCTCCAGACACCATAGCCGTCAACGAAGCGGGGTCACTGTAGTACCCCGTACGAGAGAACTCGATCAGCGCTTTCCCCTTCGCGACCTTGGTTTCAAAGCGACCATCCTCGTCCGTTGTTACGTAGCCAGCATAGAACTTGACCAAAGCGTCCCGTTCTGCACGGGTCATTTGGGGATTGTCCCAATCCGCAGACTCGTCGATCATGCGAGCCCAAACGCCTACCTCCTTCATCGGTTTTCCCCCAGCATCTACGACTCGGCCAACGGCGGTAACTTTGGGAAGAGCCTCGATTTGGAAGATGGCACTATCGCGATCGCGAAGGTCTAACGCTGGATTAGGGAGGCCGGGGTAATTGTGTAGCCAGGGAGAGAAATGGAAGGCGCCCGTTCGGAACCCCAGACCTGAATAAACGCTTTTCGTGACCGTAAAGTGGATTTGGCCATCGGCAACCTCAAGAGGATGGGATATGCGAGTTCCCTCCTTCTCGTCGGTACTCAATATCACCTCAACCATCGTTTGATCGGGAACGGGTGGGGTATTATAAGTAGAGAAGTTCACTTGCACTCGTATCCCAGGATCAAATGTGACCGTCGACAACAGCCCGGAGCGAATCTCGATGCGATCTAACTCTTTAGGAAGCCAGTCGGGATGGATCAAGGAGATCGTTGCTTTGCACCCAGCGGGGAGTGGTGGCAAAGGTAACCTCCCCTTCTCATCGCTCTTCGACCAAGGAAGATCCAATTGCGGGGCGCTGGTTTTTGTATAGTACTCTTCTGCTCCCGCACTATTGAAGAATTCCAGGCGAACCAATTCGGCTCCGACGATTGGGTTTCCGGATGGATCGCGTATTTCGAGCCATGAGTCGACGGTAGGTTGGAGTTTTAATCGAACATTCCGTCCTTCGGGACGGTTGTGCCGAGTAGAGACCATCAAGGGCGCGTACCCCTCCTTGGTAACTCTCAGGTAGTACCAGTGGTCGTTTGGTGGAATCGTCCACTCCACTTTCCCTTCCCGATCAGTTTTCGTGAGTGGTTCCATCCGCTCGAACTTCTCTCTGTTCACCCTGATCAGGTCTACGGTTGCGTCATGGACGGGTTGGTCGTTTGGGTCGACGACAACGACCTCTACTTTCCTGTCGTCGTCTTGTCCGCTCGCCGCAATGCTCAGCAGAGAGGAAGCGATTAAGAGAGCGAGGGGGGGGATCGTCCAACGAGGGAGGAGGGGGAGCATAGAGGTTCTCCAAATGGGGCTTTCAAAGTCAGCAGCGTTTATGTCTAGCCGATCGCCGAATCAAGCTTCGGCTTCTGCCTACTAGAGAGCCGAAGCAGGCTGATTTATTTAACTTTCTAGAAAATTTTTGGTAGAGGGAAGCGAAGCATCCCCCCCATCACAACCCGTGGCGTAAGCGAGGGACAGCGTCGCGAGTGCACGCAGCCCTTGTCGGGAATATCTCTGGCGGCTCCGAACGGCGGCTCCGAACGGTGCCAGGCACCGTTCAAAACGTCCCGGAAGGTGCTTGGCACCTTGGGAAAAGGGGTGGGGGAATGCTAGCTATCGGATTCGGGGGGCTGGGACGCCGAAAATGGGGTGGGCTCCGAACGGTGCCAGGCACCGTTCAAAACGTCCCGGAAGGCGGCTCCGAACGGTGCCAGGCACCGTTCAAAACGTCCCGGAAGGTGCCTGGCACCTTGGGACACCAACGCATTGTTTACGACCGCGAGCCAGTTCCTCAAGAGAGAAGGAATGACCGATGTACGCGGTCCGT
>CAYMXM010000324.1:0-6070 GCA_964394065.1 uncultured Pirellula sp.
TATACGTGGGGCAAGCCCCACGCCTAAGTTCGAGACGCCCCTACCCGGGGCTACCGAGCCTTGACCTACGGTCAAGACTAAGGCAAAGCTCTCCTCTTCCTCAAGTCTCAGGTCGCTCCCCTCCTCTCTCCCCGAAGCGGGGCGAGAGGAGGGGAGCGAGGGGAGCGGATGGAATCGATTTTAAGGTAGAGTTCGGCAATCCATTCCTTAACGCATGACCCTAATATCTGGGATGAGAACTTTTTGAGGGAAGTTCCGTATTTTCCTTGAAGATTCGCCCCCCGGGTCGATAGCTCCGCACGAAGCAACGCATTACACTCAGAGCCATGATTGGTCCAATTTTTCAACGTGAAACCGCTACGCTCCCTCGACGAGGGAGGCACTACATCAGCCGAGTTGTCTTTGCGCTGATGATCTTCGGCATCATCTGCACGACTTGGCTGTTGCTGGCTGGTATTCAGCCGGTCCAGAATTCAGGGGATCTCGCGCGGTTTGGTGTGTTGATCTTCCAACTGATTGCCCCGTTTCAATTGATCGTACTCATGTTTACGGCCGCTCTCGCGGGCACCACCGCGGTGAGTCACGAAAAAGACAAACAGACAATGATACTTCTGTTGATGACTTCGCTGACGAATAGCGAGGTCGTTCTCGGCAAGATCGGCGCGGGGCTCCTCGCTTCGTTTAACGCGTTCCTCGCTTCCCTCCCGGTCACCTTCATGGTACTCCTTTTAGGAGGTGTCTCGGTCGAGCAAGTCATCTCGTGCAGCTGGGTCACTGCCATGGCTTTGTTTTCCTGCGCGACGCTGGGGGCGACGATCGCTTTTTGGCGTGAGAAGACCTTCCAAGCTCTCGCGGTTACCGCCTTGCTCCTCGCCTTTTGGCTCGGGATCGGAGAGGTCGTTGCGGCGGGATGGATACCGGGTATCGCTCCGAAGTTCGCGATGCTATTCAGCCCCCTGAGAGCCATTCTCGACATTTGCCAACCGATCCCCTCTGCCTCCTTGCTCGGTTCCTCCTTCAGCAATGTCTGGCTATCGGGAGGGGGCATCGGGGGGCTCGGGATTCTTTGGATGATGATCGCGATCGGAATGCTCCGCATTTGGAATCCTTCGCGAGAAAAGCGACCTACGAACTTCACCACCGAAGGGGCTGAGCGCGAAGAAGGATCGATCTTAACCGAAGATGGAAAGAGGCTGGTCAAAGCGTGGAAGAGCCGAGCTCCTCGCAAGGTATGGAGCAACCCGATCCTTTGGCGAGAGATGTGCACCTGGGCTTACGGGAGGAAAGTGGTCTTTGTGAAGCTAGCCTACCTGCTCTTTGCGGTCCTCGTCGGGCTCGGGCTTCAACGACTCATCGCGACTGGTGTTGCGTTTCAGACGACAACCTATCAAGAATCGCTCGTTCCCCCGGCCGTCTCCCTCTTGGCCCCCTTTATCGTTCTCTCCCTGATCATCATCAACGCCCTCGCTGTGAATTCGATTACGAACGAGCGGGACGGTGGGGCATTGGATCTCCTTCTCGTGACCGAAGTGACACCGCCAGGTTTCTTGTTCGGTAAGATCCTCGGCGTCCTGTACGTGACCAAAGAGATGGTGTTAGCGCCGATGGCTCTTTGTTTATTTTTATGGTGGCACGGCGGGACGAATACCGAGAACCTTCTCTTCACCTTGGCGACCCTCCTGGTCATGGACTTGTTTGTGGCGATGCTGGGTATCCACTGCGGGATGATTTACTCGCAAAGCCGGGTGGCGATTGGAACAAGCCTAGGAACGGTTTTCTTTTTGTTCCTCGGGATCGCGGTCTGCATGCTCATCATGTTGATGTTCCGCGGGTCGTTCGGCAGGCAGTTGGCCCCATTCTTGTTCATCATCCTCGGTGGAGGAACTGGGTTGTACATGGCACTCGGCTCGCGCAACCCATCCCCGGCGATCACCCTCAGTTCGTTTTTGCTGCCGTTCCTGACCTTCTTTTCCATCACCAGTTTTCTTTTGAGAGATCAAGAGATGACCGTTTTCTTGACCGTTGCGATTTCTTACGCCTTTGCAACTGCCGCCATGATGGTCCCTGCTTTGAGCGAGTTCGATTTCGCGTTTGGAAGGGCGAGGACTGCGAACGAGGAGTGATGGGCGGGGAACCACGGAATACACGGAAGACACGGAAAAAAGAAGTTTGAAGGGTGAAGGGTGAAGGGGCTTCGCCCTTAGCCTTGACCGCAGGTCAAGGAAAGGTAGCCCCGGGTAGGGGCGTCTCGAACTTAGGCGTGGGGCTTGCCCCACGTATAGAAGGGACAAAGTGGTTTTAGAGCCCCGGTAGGGGCGGGACAAACCTGCGTTTCCTTTTGTTCCGCCCCTACCGGGGCTACCAAAAACGTGACCATTTTAAACTCGACAATTCCACCTAGTCTCCCCAGTCTACTTCCGATGCGTCAGTCCAGGCTGAGGATGAGGGGTTGAAGCGCTAGAAACAATAACCGAGTTCGCCTCTCGATCCCAATCCTCGTACTCAGCGCAGCGGTACTCGTATTCGAGATTCGAGATTCGAGTACGAAAGAGGGGGGGGGAGAAGATCCTCACACTCCCCTGCCGATCCGTTGCGTTTCCCTTTTGGAGAAATCTTAATGTCTACTCGTTGCCGACTTGATTTGACCGGTGCCATTACCCATTTGCAGAGTACGCTGAACCGTTGGCGTGAAGCGCAAGCCACGGTGGCGGAAAGCTGGGGGGATCAGACTGCCCAGAAGTTTCATGAGGAAAACCTCCGTGGCTCCGAAGAGGTCCTGCAGCGGACGATGATCAGTTTGCAAGAAGCCGCGGAACTGGTCCGGAGTTTTGAAAAGAAAGTTTTCGATACGGAAGACCAATCGTCGTGGTGAGCCCCCTCCTCAGGTACAATAGCAACACTCCTACCTAAACTTCCCACCCAAACAGGATTTGAGAATTACGATGCAACGACGTGATTTTATCGCAACAACCGCTTCAGGCTTGGCAGCTGCCGGTGCCATGGCTAGCACTGCGAACCGTGTTCTGGCCCTCGACGACAAGCCGGTCGTCATCGGTATCATGGGGCTTCAGCGTGGCCGCGACATCATGAAGGACCTCCTGAAATTCCCTGGAGTCACGATCAAGTATCTATGCGATCCCGACAGCACGCGACTCGCAGCCGCCGCGAAACTCGCCCAGGAAGGGGGACAAAAACCTCAAGAGGCGACCGACTTCCGTAAAATCCTCGACGACAAAGAAGTCGACGCACTTTTCTGTGCAGCCCCCAACCACTGGCACGGCCCGGCTACTATCCTCGGATGCAAAGCCGGAAAGCACGTCTACGTCGAAAAACCTGCCTGCCATAATCCGCAGGAAGGAGAATGGATGGTCCAAGCTGCCAAAGAGGCCAAAAAATGCGTTCAAGTCGGCACGCAACGCCGAAGCAGTCCGGGATACCAAGAAGCCATCGCCAAAGTCCACTCCGGGGCGCTCGGCAAAGTCTATCTTTCGCGATGCTTCTTCAACCAACTTCGCCCCAGCATCGGAACGGGCGCAGATGAACAACCACCCGCGGACCTCAACTACGATCTTTGGCAAGGCCCTGCACCGAAGTTGCCATTCCGTTCCAATGTCGTTCACTACAACTGGCACTGGTTCTGGCACTGGGGGAATGGTGAACTCGGAAACAACGGTGTTCACGGACTCGATATTTGCCGATGGGGATTGCAAGTCGATTACCCTATCCGAACGACTTCCAGCGGCGGACGCTACTGCTATCAAGACGACCAACAAACGCCCGATACGCATCAAGTCTCTTGGGAATTCGAAGGTGGAAAGCAGATCACCTATCAAGGGCTCTCCTGCTCCCGTCGTACCGCCGGCCCCTTCATCTCGTTCTACGGTACGGAAGGTTGCATGGAACTCGATCTCGATGGCACTTATGTGATCTACGATAACAAGGGGAAGGAAATCGAGAAGGGTGGGAAGAAGGGAGTGGGGCAACCGGAACACCTGACCAACTTCTTCACCGCCGTTCGGGCCAACGATCCTTCGTTGCTGCAACAACCCATCTTAAGTGGCTACCAAAGCACCCTCATGTGCCTCCTCGGCAACGTGGCTCAGCGAACCAATCGCGTCTTGATCACCGATAGCAAGAGAGGCAAATGGTCCGACTCGGATATCCCCGCCGACATGTGGCGACGCGAGTACGATCCCAAGTGGGAGAAGTTGATTGTCTCGTAAGGGATAGGTACAAGTCCGACGCATGGGTTCAGAAGTTGTGCCTTTGGGGAATTTTCCACCGCGCAGCAAGTGAGAGTCACCCTCCCCTCCCCCCTCCGGGGTGGCCTGACGCATCGGTGGTAAAAGATCAGTGCAAGGGTGGCACGCTCAGAGCGAAGCGATGGGCGTGGAGGACTTCTCGGAACATTGGGAATAGCCTCAAAACATCACGCCCTTCGTTCCTCAGGGACGTGCCACCCAACTTCAGCTACTTTTTACCTAAATTGTCAGGTTTGCCTCCGATGCGTCAGGCCACCTCCGGGGAGGGTCGATCCAACGGATCGGGGAGGGGAGCGTGAAGTACAAGGTTTCCAACGAGGTTTTTATTACTAGCACTCCAACCCCTCACCCCCAGCCCCTCTCCCCTAAGAGGGGCGAGGGGAGCGGATTTCTTATTTTTTCTCAAGGACTTCCCTAGACTCTGTGGTCTCTGTGCCTCTGTGTTTCAAAAAAAACACAACTTCAAAACTCCTGCGTCGGGTGAGGATACGTATATGAACCCGCTCAACAGTGGTCAACCAGGCCAGTACGATCCCCGGCGTGAGGATGACGTTTCTTCAGTTCCCGAGCTGTTTCTCAAGGCTTGGCCGCTCCAGGAATGGGGGGACAAGCCTTTGCTCTTGGCTGTCAGTGGTGGAGCTGACAGCATGGCTCTTCTTGAGCTTGTCACCCGATACGCCACCAATCTCGACTTGGTCAAGGTGATTCATTGCAACCATCGCCTTCGAGGCGAGGAGAGTGATGACGACGAAGACTTTGTCTTGAACGAATGCTTGAACCGAAGTGTCGAGTGCATCGCGATTCGCTTCGAGGATTCCGAACTAGCCGATTCGAGCGAGGAAGGCCTGAGGCGGGTTCGCTATCGCTACATCGAACAAACCGCTAGTGCGTTCAAGTCGCAATGGGTTGCGCTAGGGCATCATTTGGATGACGACTTAGAGACCTTTTTTTTACGACTCTTGAGAGGGACCGGGCTTCATGGCTTGGCGGGTATCCCGCATCGTCGCGAGATTCTGGATAGTGAAGGGGAGAAGCGGGTTCTCATACGTCCGCTGCTTGAGCTGAGCCGCTTCCAGATCGAAGCGTGGCTCGAACGGGAAAGGGTTTCTTTCCGACAAGATTCTAGCAATGAGTCCACCGAGTACACTCGCAATCGCATTCGACATGAATTGATTCCGTTGTTGGACGAACTAGCGCATCGGCACTGGCGCGGGCGTGTTTCGGAACTGATGCTGGAGATTGAGGAACGGCTCGAGGCCGATCGAGAGGATGCTCAAAAGGGGCTCGCATCCGAGTTGGTTTGCTTCGACGAGCACGGGATGCGGTTCCCGTTGCAATTCGTGAACGAGCTACCCTGGCATGCCCTGCGAGGAATGCTCGTCGCGGTATGGAAGAGGTATCATTGGCCGCAACGGGATTTGACACGAAGCCATTGGAATGCGATCCGGCAGCTCCTTGAAGAGGCAAAGGGGACTACTCATCCAAAGCGTCTGGAACTCCCAGGTGGAATCGTACTGAGCGTTCGTAAAAAGGAGGTTCGGATTGAGAAGGTGAAGTAGGGGGGAACCACGGAATACACGGAACACACGGAAAAAAGAAGTTTAATGGGGCTGAGCCTGGGCTGTCAAAAGGTTGGTGTTGCGGGGATTTAGGTTTGCGCAAGTTTCGTTCTCTGATTCGCTTCTTGTCCGACGGGGGCTCGCCCCCGTCGGACACCGCTTTGGCGCCCTAGAACGCGCCGCGCTTTAAGATACCCGCTCCCCTCGCCCCTTTTAGGGGAGAGGGGCTGGGGGTGGCCTGGCATAAAT
>CAYMXM010000325.1:0-2507 GCA_964394065.1 uncultured Pirellula sp.
AAGATTTCGGCTCCCTTCGCCCCCTTTGGGGGAGAAGGGCTGGGGATGAGGGGGCTGCAGTTGAGTAGGCGATGGCACAGTTAGATCTCCCTTCTACCCCTCACCCCCGGCCCCTCTCCCCGAAGCGGGGCGAGGGGAGAGGATATCTACGCGATATCTCAGGTGCCGGGTGGCACGCCCCTGAGGCACGAAGGGCGTGCTGTGAAACCTTGGATAGGATGCCTGGTTGCCAGCGCTGTCCCTCGCTTACGCCACGGGTTGTGATTTTTGGCCCTCACCACCTAATCGTCCGCTGCCTGGACAATTGTTGTTTGAACATGTATTGTAGTGCAATGCTCTAGTTGGGGCATTCTGGAGTTGTAATCAGGCGGTAGCTGAAGATTGAGGAGCTTTACGAATGAGTTCGAGTGGACACGAGTATGACGTGATCGTGATCGGGGGAGGCCCTGCGGGGTCGACGGCTGCAACTTTACTCGCCAAACGAGGAATGAAAGTCGTGCTTTACGAGCGAGAGCATTTCCCTCGTTTTCATATCGGGGAATCGATGCTTCCCCACAGCTTTCCTGTCATTGAACGGCTTGGTTTGTTGGAGAAAATGAGATCGAGCCATTTCACCAAAAAGTTTGGTGTGCAGTTCATCAATCAGCATGGCAAACTTTCGGAGCCGTTCCACTTCGGGCAATACGATCCCCACGAGCGTTCTCAAACTTGGCAGGTCCGTCGGAGTGAGTTCGACAAGATCCTCCTGGATAACTCGCGAGAGAACGGAGTGGAGGTGCACGAAGGGGCGCGCGTGATCGATGTGATCTGCGAAGGGACTCGAGTCACCGGAGTTCGAGTCCGATGCGAGGGGGAAGAGGAGAAAGAGGTAAGAGCCAAGGTCGTCATCGATGCGAGTGGCCAATCGTCGATGCTTATGGATCGATTCAACCTCCGGATTTGGGACGACCAACTCAAGAAGGCTGCTCTTTGGACCTATTGGAAAGGGGCTAAGCGGGAGCCTGGTGTCGACGGTGGTGGAACCATCGTCATCCAGACCAAAGAGAAAAAGGGTTGGTTCTGGTACATCCCGTTGCATGACGACATCGTCAGTGTCGGAGTCGTCGCAGACTTCGACTATCTATTCAAGAACCGAGCCTCGAAAGATCCCGAGGTGATCTATCGCGAAGAGGTAGCACTTTGTCCAGGGGTTCAACCACGAATCGAGGGATGCGAGCGGGCAGACGTATACCGCATTCAGAAGGAATACTCCTATCGAGCTACCCAAGTGGCAGGGGACGGATGGGTCTTGATCGGGGATGCTTTTGGATTCTTGGATCCTCTCTATTCCTCCGGTGTCCTTCTGGCCTTCAAGTCCGCCGAACTCGCCTCCGATGCGGTCGCCGAGGCGATCGAGGCCAACGACACGAGCGAGGCTCGACTCCGAGTTTGGGAGCAGATCCATCTCGATGCGATCCGTCGCATTCGGACCTTGGTGGTCGAGTTTTATGAAGGGTTGAGCTTCGGCAAACTCGTCCGTCGCTACCCCGAGAAGAAACACTTGATCACCGACATCCTCGTAGGACACGTTTTCGACGACCACGTCGATGAGTTGTGGCCATTGATCGACGAGTTGAAGCGCGAGGCGCAAGAAGCTCAGGCTGGTTAACTAGCTAATCAGGGAAGAGTGGGCCGACGAGGCAAGGGGCACGCGCTGCGTTTTATGCTTCTGCTCCCCTCGCCCCGCTTCGGGGAGAGGGGCCGGGGGTGAGGGGTAGAAGTGAAATCTAACTGTGCCATCGTTTACTAAGCCGCTACCCCCTCATCCCCAGCCCTTCTCCCCCCAAAGGGGGCGAAGGGAGCCAAAATCTTATGGGGGCCGCGATCTCTAAGCCCGTTCAAATCGGGAAGTTATTTCGGGACAGTTCCTAAATTCAACGCAGAGACGCAGAGTTTTAAACTTCTCATTGTCCAACTCCTCCGCGTCCCTGCACCTCTGCGTCCCTGCGTTTCATTACCGTCGGCCGCGTCCGCGGCTGTGGTTGCTGCTGGGGCGGCTGTGGTTTTCCATGTTCACAGCGACCAAGCCTCCGATCGCTTCGGCCCAAGATGGAATCTTGCTGTGCCGGGCGACGGCTGCGATGGCTTCTCGCTCTTCTTCGAGATTGGCTTGGACTTCTTCTTCACTCAACCCTTCTGAGGCACCTTTATCGCTCCCCTTACCCTTGCGGCGACCTCGTCCCTTGTTGCTGCGCGAGGGGCGATCTCCTGTCGATTCCTCTGTCGAGGAATCTCGGCGAGAACGTGGGCGTCGATCGTTGGCTGGTTCGACTTCTTCGTGGACAAAGTCCTCGATGCCATCCGCGAAGTCGGACTTTTTCGGTGCATCTTCCCTGGGCTCTCGTTCCTCACGGCGACGACCGCGAGCCCCTCTTCCACGTCGGCTCTCTTGAACAGGGGATTCTTCCCGGAGTTCTTCCTTCTCGAAGGCCGAGGTTCGTTCACCGCGAGAATCTCCACGGGGTAAA
>CAYMXM010000325.1:2607-6062 GCA_964394065.1 uncultured Pirellula sp.
TCTCCACGGGGTGAATCTCCACGGGGTGAATCTCCACGGGGTGAATCTCCACGGGGTGAATCTCCACGGGCGCGACTGCGTTCGTCGGATCGACCGGAACGTTCCTCGCGAGGCCCGTTCCTCCCATCCCGTCCTCCGCGTCGACCTCGGGGGGATGTCCCTTTTTCCCCTCGTTCGGTTGTTTCTGCACGGAGGTCCCGCGATGAGGTCTCTTCGGAAACGAAGTCGATGTCGACTTCTCGCGACTCCAATTCGTTCGACTCGACGTCTCTGGGGGCTACTTCGGGGGCGTTTCTTCCTCGCCGTGGGGAGCGGCGGTGCGAGCGGCGTTCGGGATCTGCAGAACCGGCACTTTCCTCTCGGGAGCGTCGAGGAGCGGGGCGTTCAAGTCGTTCGCTGGGTTGACTTCTCATGGGAGGAGCGGTTTCGGCAGGGCTGACCTCTGGAGGCGCGGCAACTTCTTCTTTCCTGCTCCGTCCACCCGCAGCACGGGATTCCGAGGAGCGTCGCCCCTCGGTTCGAGAACTCCCAGACCGTCCACCTTCAGACCGTCCGGCCTCGGACCTGCTACCTTCGGAACGCCCACCCTCGGAACGAGCCCCGGAAGAACGGGAGCGTTTGGGTTCACCAAAGGAGAGATTCGGTTCTTCCTTGTCCGAAAACGGACCGAATTCGTTCGCTTCTTGAGGGGCTGGCTTCTCCCTTTCCTGACGGCGTTGGGTTGTTTTAGCTTGGGGGGGAGGGGGGCTGGCGGTGCTTTCTGAAGCGGGCTCTCCACCTTGGATTCCAAAGAAGGAGGTGACAGCATCCCACGAGGATCTCAAGCGGGATGGCTCCTTGGCTTTTCTTCCTGTCGATTCTTCGGCCGTCGATTTTTCGGGGATCGAGACGGGGGCAGCGGAGAACGATTCCTCGGGAGCAGCAGACGCTACAGGGGCCGGTTTTGCAGCGGCAGGTTTCGCGGGAGACTCTGCAACGGGCTTGGATTTGTCCGACTTTTTATGAGGAGGGGTGATGGAAGGGGTTCCGAGTAGATTTGCCAAGCTATTCCAATGGTCCGACATAACCGGTTTCAACTAATATAGATCTGTTTGATGGGCCGCGCTACCAACTCTAGGTGGCGTTCGGCAACACGCTTGTATGCAGTCCAGGATTGTAGCAATCAATTCCTTGGAGGGGGATAGAGTTGGGTTAGGTAACGAGATAATTTCCACGCTTCCCGCAGAATAAAAGGGAAGAAAGTTGACATTTGGGCGCGCGGCGCCTTACTCTTATAGATAGAGTCGTTCTCTACGTTAGGCGAGCGGCAGACGAAAAACACCATCACAACCCGACGCGTAAGGGCAGCGATCACTAGCGATGCTATCCCTCGCTAACGCTTCGGGTTGTGATGGGGACAGTTCTTGGTCGTTTTTCATCTGCCGCACCCCTTAAATACTTTCTTTTCTATTAGTTTTTACGATCGAGCTAGCACATGCGAGCCAGTTCCCTCATCGATCTCGGACGAAAATCCTCACGGCTTTGGGCTGCGGGGCTAGTTTTGAGCCTACCGATCGGGCCGAGCGTATGCTTTGCCCAACAGTCTGGAGGCTACGCCAAGCTGGAGATCAAACTAGAAAACCAGGCCATCTCCGCAGCGGCAAGGGAAAAGGCGAACGAATTGAAAAACGCCTCTGCAGATATCAGTAAAACACTTCGGTTTTACAACGACTATCTGATCCCGGTGGTGACCCACATATCCCCTGCAAACGTCACCACATTCAATTCGGTTCGTCGCAACTTCGATGAAGACATCGATCAAGTCGGTCGGGCTCCCAAAGCGTTCCGCGAGGCTTACGCGTCGAAGGTGTTGGTGGAGTTGGCCAAAGTTTCCGGGAACAAGACCTATAGCCCTGCCGCTCGCACCATCGCGTACGGGATGGCGATGCAACTCTACACCGAGCCAGCCACCTCCCCACTTCCACCGAGCGGTGATTTCCTCAGGCTCATTGCAGGCAATCTAGTGGAGAACCCTCAGGTCGACGCCTTGCAATACCTCTCGATCGATGCGCTGGATAAAATCCTCCGCTCTCCGGCAGCGAGTTCTTCTCTGGCGGAGAATCACCGCAATGCTTTTTGCACTCGACTCACTGCTCTGTTGCAACTCGATCCCCCTTACCATCGGCAGCAGAACGCCCACTACAAAGTCCTCGAACGTACGCTCCTAACCGTCACGACGATCGCCACCAAGGGAGCCCCCGATGCGGCTTCTACCAAACTCGCTAACGAAAAGGCTGCGAGGTTCATCTTTGAAACCCTTACGGACTACCGAGCTACCGAGTGGTTAAAAGAAATCTGTTGTCTTTCCTTGGGGCAACTGACGATTCCCCAGGGCTTTTTCAGCGAAGAAGAGGCCGTCTTGCTGGAAAATGAAATCGCTGCGTTCGCCATCAAATCGTTGAAGGACTGGCGAATCAAGATTGCACGGACCGGGGCAGCGATGGGAAGCATGGGAATGGATTCTTATTCCGATCCCACCATGATGGCGGATGGCTACGACCCCTATGCTGGAGGACCCGGCGGGCCTGGCGGGCCGGGGGGAGGGACGTCTGCTCCTCAATCCAACGTTAGTAAACAACCGGTCGAAGTGAAGAACGCTCGGAGAATGCTGAACCAACGGCTGGAGCGAATCCGAATGGCTTTGAACGGTACAGCTACGCCGAGTTCAAAGCTTCCAGCTGGGGGAGCTAAGAAGGGGTTGGTCGGAATCGTTCCCACGTCTGAGGAATTGCGGCTAGCTTATGCCATCGAAATGCTCGACCCGCTTCAAACTGAGCTGAACAGCCAGGAGATCGCGGACATGAACGGGATGACTACCAAAGTCTTGCCTCCGATGAAAGAGTTCCGACTCGCCTGCGTTGACATCTCCGGAGATCGTATGGAGGACGAGGGAGAGTATTACTCCCCGTTTGGAGTTGGCAATGTTGGGATGGCGCCCCCCACAAACGATCCCAACGCGCCACCCCCGGTTGGAGCACCCAATGGCCCACCTCCTAACGGTCCACCAGCTGGTGGGCCTCCAGGCGGCCCACCACCTGGTGCCCAACCAATCAATGGCCAGCCGGGACCTCAACCAGGCCAGCCGGTCGCTCAACCGGGGCAGCCGGTCGCTCCCCCTGCCGGTCAACCTCCTGCCAGGCGATGAGTTCAGCTTTGAGATGTAAGGTTTAAGGCGTAAGTATTGAGGTTTAAGGCGTAAGTATTAAGGTCTAAGGTATAAGTATTAAGGTCTAAGGTCTAAGTAAAGAGCAGATGTGAGGTGGCACGACCCTGAGGAACGAAGGGCGTGGAGCATGTCTTCACGCCTGAGTAGGCCTAGGGTGTGTGCAGTGGCCGCTCTTTCCAGCTCAGATCGAGCTGACGAGTCAATCCTCGTTTCTATTGCAATCACCTTCGCACCCAAAGCGGCCACGGAA
>CAYMXM010000326.1:0-6059 GCA_964394065.1 uncultured Pirellula sp.
GAGGATAAGTTTTGCATCCCTCTGGTATCCCGAAGGGATTACAGCCATTAGCCGGAGGTAAGCGCAGCGTCACCGCCGGGGAATCGTGAAGAGACTCCAACGATCCCGGAGGGATCGCAGAAGCGTTCGAGTTACCAAGCAGCAAGCGAGAAACTTGGCCATTGTTTCTAACACTCCTACCCCTCACCCCCAGCCCCTCTCCCCTAAAAGGGGCGAGGGGAGCGGATATCTAAAAGCGCGCTGCGTTTTAGGGCGCCAAAGCGGTGTCCGACGGGGGCGAGCCCCGATCGGACAAGGAGCGAACCAGAGAACAAAACTTGCGGAAACCGAAATCCTCACACCCCCAACGTTTTGACATCCCAGGCCAAGGCGAGCCTCCCTCCTCTTCCTCAAGTCTCAAGCCTCAAGCCTCACTCCTCAAGCCTGATTCGTGGACTGCGTAGAGGGCAACTCCGGTTAGAACGATCCCCCCGATGGCGTTGCCGATCGTAACGGGGATTTGATTCCAAAGCCACCAATCCGCGAACGAGACCTCTGCTCCAAGCATCATCCCAAGTGGGATAACGAACATATTCACAACCGCGTGCTCATAGCCCAAGGCAAAGAACATCATGATCGGCAACCACATGGCGAGTATCTTCCCCGCGGTATTCCTACTGGTCATGGCGAGAACGACTCCCAACGTCACCATCCAGTTGCAAAGTATCGCGCGAACGAAAACCGTTAGCATGCCGCTCGCTCCCGCCTGCGCGTATCCATGTGTCTTGGCCACTGCGATCGACTTGATCACTTCGGCATCAGGGGGAGTGGCACCACTGAAGCCAACGGTCATGGAGACCGCGACAAGTCCCGCGACGACGAGGCTCCCTAAGAGGTTTCCGCAGAAGACAAAAAACCAGTTTCGATACACGTCACGAAGTGTGACCGACTCACGATTGAGAATGGGTAACGGGGCGAGTGCAAAATTTCCAGTTACCAAATCCAATCCAAGGAGAATGAGGATGACGAACCCCGTTGGGAATATCAAAGCCCCACATAGCTTTACTCCTGTTTGGGTTGAGGTGGTCACCGCTAAACAGACCGCTAAGCTCAAGATGCCTGCCGCTAGACTCGATCGCAGAAGCATATTCGATCGACTACAAGCCAACTTCGTGCGCCCTGCGGAAACCATTTGCTCGACGACTTCAGGGGGAGGTACATAACTCATGCGTTTGGGAACTCGTGCTAGATGGGAGGGATAGAAACGCGTTCAACCTGTCGTCGAAAACGGAGAGATTGAAGTCGCTCCAAAAGGAAGCATGGGTAAACAGGAAGCAACAACTGTTCCAATCTCGGCGAGGGTCGATCCTCCTTTCAACCGCCGAGGACGCGGAGGATCGCAGAGAAAACGGAGAGGATGTCGGTGAGTATTATCGAGATGGATATACAGTCCCCAGGTTTTTGAAACACAGAGGCACAGAGTGACAGAGGGCTTACGCATTGGCGGTAAGAGGGGGATGCGAAGCGTCCACCTCAATCACAACCCGTGGCGTAAGCGAGGGATAGCGTCGCGAATGAACATGGCCCTTGTCGGGAATATCTAAGGGCACCGGTGGCGCGCCCTGAGGCGAGAATGGCGTGCTGTGTGACCTAGAGTGGGAAGCCTAGTTGCCAGCGCTGTCCCTCGCTTACGCCACGGGTTGTGATTTTCAGACCTCCGTGCCTATGTGTTAAAAATTTCAGACTGAGCCTGAGTCAAAAAAATTTTTCTTTGTCGACTTGGGGATCCGACACTCCCGCCGAAAGGTTGCTTGTGCCGCCAGCTTCCCTGGCGACGCATGCCTGTTTTTTAAGCACCCTTCCTTGCGACCTTGTCTGTTATCGAAGGCTTTGCAATTGATTTTGGCCTGGTAGGGCCAGAGCGGGCTTGAAATACAGAACGGAGGGGATCGCTCCATAGAGGCCAAAAGGAGGGAGTTGTGGCCGCCTCTTAGAAGTCGGCAAATCGGAGTGAGGACCTTGCTGATAGGTGGATTGCTCTCAGCCATCATCGCCACAAGTTCAGTGCTGGTACGCTGGTTGCGGTTGTCGACATCTCAAGTTTGCGGAACAGCACCTGTTTGCAGCAATGCGTGCTGCCGGAACTCTTCCTCTTCCAAACCATGGAGTGACCAAACTTGAATCCGAATGATTTCTTAAGTGAAGAACAAAAGGAGTACCTCTCTGGATTTGCTGTGGGGGCCGGTTTGGTGCCATCCCACTTTTCTGCACCATCGCCATCGGAGACTCTTTCGGAGGAGCAGCAAGTAGTCACTGGGCCGGACCGGTTGCTTCACGAGGCCCAACGAAGGACGACGAACGCTGGTGGGACCTTAGTGCGCGAGGAGTTAGCCAAGGGAGAAAAGCATCCGCTCGATCGATGGGACGAACTTACGGAGCGAGCTGCACAAGGAGTGTTTCCGAGCGGGGTAGAGGTGTTCCTCGCCAAGTCATTCGGTATCTTTTACGTCGCGCCAGCTCAGAACAGCTACATGTGCCGCATGCGATTCGCCGGTGGAAGTCTCACGAGCCATCAACTGATGGGAGTTGCCGAGATCGCGGATCGTTGTGCAGGTGGATATTCCCACATCACGACGCGCGCGAATCTACAACTCCGCGAGATACCGGTCTCGAAACCTCCAGAGGTTTTATCCTCCTTAAGCGACCTCGGTATCATCGCGCGCGGTTCCGGCGCGGACAATATCCGCAACATCACGGCTTCACCGACAGCCGGCTTTGATCCGGAGGAGTGGTACAACACCCTTCCATTGGCTAAGCAGATGCAACAGTACATATCGAACCATCGCGAGATGTACCATCTGCCGCGGAAGTTCAATATAGCGTTCGATGGCGGAGGAGCGATCAGCACCCTTGCTGATACCAACGACATCGGTTTCCAAGTGGTCCGGGTTGATGAAACGAACGCAACTGAAAATCTCCCCACCGGTACCTACTTTCGAGTGCAGCTCGCAGGAATCACCGGGCATCAGCAGTTCGCAAGCGATTGCGGATGGATTATTGCTCCCGATCAATGCATCGCAACGGCCGCCGCGATTCTACGAGTCTTCATCCAACACGGCGATCGGACGGATCGGAAGAAGGCCCGGTTGAAGTATCTGATCGATGCTTGGGGTACGGAAAAGTTCTTGCAGGCCGTACGGGATGAACTCCCGTTTGAGCCGACTCTTTTTCCCTTGGATCGCTGTGAGCTCCCCCCACCCTCGATCCAAGGAAGCCATCTCGGTTTTCATCCAACCAACGACGGAAAATACTATGCAGGAGTCGTTATCCCAGTTGGATTCATGACGTCGGAGACGATGCGAGATATCGCACGGATTTCCAATCGATACGGGAACGGAGAGCTGCGACTCACCTGTTGGCAAAACGTGTTGATCCCAGGGATCGTCGAAGAGGATATCGAATCGGTCAAGGAAGAACTAGAGAAGGCTGGACTGAGTTGGCAAGCCCATTCGATACGGGCAGGCTTGGTTGCCTGCACAGGAAACGCCGGTTGCAAGTTTGCGGCCTCCGACACGAAGCGGCACGCACTGGCCATCGCTGCCCATGTCGAGAAATGTGTGGATATTGACCAACCGATCAACATCCATGTTACGGGATGTCACAACTCCTGCGCTCAGCACTACATCGGAGACATCGGACTCATCGCTGCTAAAGTCGAAGTCCCCGTCTATAGCATCGGGGGGCCGACAAGTGATGACTCGATCCCCTCGGGGGGTATCGCCGCTGAGGCCAATCCAGACGAAGACGAGAATACCGAAGAAGTCGAGGGGTACCATTTGGTCGTCGGTGGGGGATTTGGAAACAAGCAAGGAATTGCGCACGAGTTGATTCGAGAACTCCCAGCGTCCGAAGTACCCGCAGTCGTCGAACAGATTTTGAACGGTTACCTCCGACACCGAAACGAAGCGGAATCCTTCAGCGAGTTTACCCGTCGACATGATGTTGATGAGTTGCGTCAAAAGCTTGGTTTGAACTCTCCCGTAACCACCCACTGAGAAAACGATGTCTACGACGGCTATCCCTACGATTCCAGAATCAGCTCCCTTCTCACCTAAACAACGCGCTTGGCTCAACGGCTTTCTCGCGGGCTTGGTGTCGACAGAAAAGCTCCCGACCAACGGGAATTCGGCGTCCGTTCCAGTCTCGGTGCCCCGCGCTTTGGCTCCTATTCCAGAACCGGTGTCTGTTCCTGTTTCCAAACCATCCTCTTGGCGAGATGTCGCCAGCGACGATGTGACGCAATATGCATGGCATAACTCCGAGCTCTCGATCGAGGAGCGAATGAAGCTAGCCGAGGGTAAGCCATCCGAACTTCGGATGATGGCAGCCATGGCTCAGTTGAACTGTGGCCAATGCGGCTATCTCTGTCGGACCTATGCGAAAGCGATTGAAACAGGAGAAGAAAAGGACCTGAAGAAGTGTTCACCAGGTGGGAAGAAAACCGCGCGCATGTTGGTACAGCTTCAAAGTGAACTGAAACCGCAAGGCGAGTCGAATGGAGAGCTAAGGCGAGCGGCGGATATGGATCTACCACCGTTGCGCGGGCGTCCCGCCGGTGGGGGAACTGAAACCACGGGTGAGACGCCCATGCCACGAGATGGCAATACTGTCACTCCACAAAATCATGTCCGCGAAACGGAGCTTGCCTACAGTCGACAAAACCCGTTTCCCGCACCGGCTATTCGGGTTGAGAAGCTGACGACCGACGATTCGGCGAAAGATGTTCGGCTCGTCTCCTTGTCACTCGCCGGAAGTGGATTGAGCTATCGTGTGGGAGATGCGTTGGGGGTCTTTCCGAAAAACAGCAAAGAGCAAGTAGAAGCCATCCTTCGACTCCTTGGTGAAGAGGGCTCGCAGCCGACCCGAACCCCGGACGGCTTCAGTACGACTCTTCGGGGGGCTCTGGCGGAACAATGCGACATCAAGACAGTCTCCGATGAATTGCTAGAGGTGATGATCCGCAAATCGAACGATAAGCAAGATCGAAAGCTCCTGGAACGATGCTTGGCTGAGGAGTCCGTGGACGGACTGGTGCGCGAGCCGAGAGTGATCGATTTGTTGGCTCGTTTTCGAAATGTTCCGATCTCGGGTGAGGAGTTGATCCAAGCGTTGGACTCTCTCAAACCACGTCTCTATTCCATCGCCTCTTCACCACTGGTCGATCCGACGCAAGTCGACTTGGTGGTCGGTGTCGTGCGGTATGTTCTCGATGGGCAGACGAGAAACGGAATCGCTTCGACGTTTCTTTCCAATCGCATGCTCGGGTATGAGCCTGTTCCTGTTTTTGTGCAACCGTGCCATCACTTCTCCCTGCCTCAAGATCCGACCACTCCGGTGATCATGGTCGGGCCGGGAACGGGGATCGCCCCTTTTCGAGCCTTCTTACACGAAAGGAGAGCGATGCAGGCTACGGGGGAGAATTGGCTGTTCTTCGGGGATCAGCACGAAGCGACCGACTTCCTGCTGCGGGATGAATTGCAACAACTGCAACAGGAGGGACTCCTTACTCGCCTCAGCACCGCCTTTTCCCGAGATCAAGAGGAGCGTATCTATGTTCAGAACCGTCTGCTCGAAGCGGCGCAAGAGGTCTGGGAATGGCTCTCCCGCGGCGCCCATTTCTATATCTGCGGAGATGCCTCCCGAATGGCCGTCGACGTCGAACGAGCGTTGCAGCAAGTCGTCTCCCTAGCCGGTGGCCTTTCGCAAGAAGCGTCGACGAACTTCGTCAAGGAGTTGGCGAGAGAGGGGCGGTATCAGAAGGATGTCTATTGAGGCTTTGGACTTTGGGAAGAACAAGCTTGAGGGAGTAAGGCAGAAGGGGGCTGGCGCTGGCCTGATGAAAAGATATTTCCCCTGGAATTTAACTACCCGAAGCCTCTGGTAGCATTTTCAAGTCGATGAGCCCCCATTCTAGCTCCCAACCGTTGTCACCTTGGGGCTCTGCCCCAAACCCCGGGATTTTTGGAGGCATAGCTCGGAAAGTCATCGCATGGGAACCTCGCAATGGATCGTTGTCGTAC
>CAYMXM010000327.1:0-5997 GCA_964394065.1 uncultured Pirellula sp.
CGGGGCGAGGGGAGCAGATATATAAGGCGCGGTGCGGGCTAGGGCGCCAAAGCGGCGTCCGACGGGGGCGAGCCCCGGTCGGCCGGGAGGGCATCCAGAGGAATAAAAACGGACACTCAAAAAATAATGTCAACATCAACTTTTTGACAGCCCAGCGTAAGCCCACAGCTATGGGCTGCCATCGTTACGCGATTCAATGCCGAGGTCATCCCTCTGCGAATCTCCGCGTCCCCTGCGGTTAAAACGGTGTGTTGCGTGGTCGCTTTGGGTGCGAAGGGAATTGCATTAGGAAAAATGGTTGGTACGCCATCTGGATCTAAGATGGAAGTGGCGACCACTTCACACACCCTACGATTTACACCCTACAACTTACCCACTCACATCGCTTTCTTTTTTGTCGGTTAGCTTCGCTAGCGCTTGGCGGAGTTCGCGGACTTTGAGGGGCATGGGGATGAGGACGTGTTTGGGGCTGGTCTTGGCACCTCGGATGATGTGCTGCTGCTTCGGGTCTACAAGCATGATCGCGGGGATATCTTTGGTGTGCTCCTGCTCGCTAAATCGATTGAATGCTTCAAGCGCGAGATTCCCTAGTTCGGGAGCGCAGAAGACAACGCAGTCGGCAGGGGGAGTTTCCTCCGGTGAGAACTTGCTCATCGCGCGCTCCGGATCGCCGAAGATCAAGACTCGATACCCTCGTCGCTTCAGTTTATCCCGCAAGAGATCCTGCAACTCTTGCTTCTTCTCGAGAATGAGGACCGTCTTCCCTTCCCCTTCCTTTGCTTCTTCTTCGTTGATCGCGACGATCTCGTGCCGATTGGTAACTCGCACATCGGCATCGGGGGAGTCAAGCTTCTTGATGGCGGCCTGGATGTCTGCAAGCATCGCTCCCGGGGTTTGGTAGCGCTTCTCTGGATTGAATTCCAACGCCTTGTTGCAGATGGTATAGACTGATTCGGGAAGATCCTTCATCACTTCGGAGAGAGCCGGGAAGTCATGAAATCGGGTGACGTTGAGGCGTTGAGACCGCTCCCGTGTCTCCACGAGCGCGGGCTTCCCTGCCAAGATGTTGTACATCATGACTCCGACGAAGTAGATGTCCGAACGGGTGTCCCCTTTCCGTACTCCAGTACCTCGTTCCAACGCCGCGTAGTCGATCGCCCGTGCGCTGGGGCAATCGGCGATCGCCTTGTCGGACGACGTGTCGGTCAAAGCCGCCAAACCAAAGTCCACCAGTTTGCAACGGCCGCTGGAATGGACCAGCACGTTCGAGAGCTTCAAATCCCGGTGGGTAATCCCTTTGGAGTAGGCAAAGTCGAGACCGGCGCAGATATCTTGCAGGACTTGAAGGCCATCTCGAGCCGAGAATTGCTTTCGAATCTTGAGAATCTCTCGAAGGGTCTCCCCCTCCACAAACTCCATCACCAGATAGGGGGCGCGAGGATCGTTGACGATTTCATGAATCGTAACGATGTTCGGGTGGCGCAGCTGCAGCCCCATGCGTCCCTCCCGAAGGAACTGCTCGACCTGCGACATGTCCCCTCGGTGTCGGCTTCGGAGAACTTTCACAGCCACGATTCGTCCCGTATCTCGGTGGACTGCACGGAAGACCCGCGCAAAGGTACCGGCCCCGATCATGTAGAGGACTTTGAAGGGGCCATAGAAGTACCCCAAACGCTCTCCGGTCAAGAGCCGATCCAACTGGAAGTTCGTCAGAATCCCCTTCCGAAGAAGAGCCGATTTGACCTCCTCAATGCTCACGTCGTCCGATCGCAATTCTAGCCACAGTCGGTCGATCTCCGCTGAGCTAGCAAGATTCAAATCGACGACCCGCTGCGTGAGGGAACGTGGAGTTATTTCCATAACGACTCGGTTTCGATCAAGAAAGGGTGAGGTGGCTGGTCACGACCATGTTCTACCCTCAATAGCATAATTCAAAGAACGGCGCCGAGCGAATGAAACGAAATAAGGGGGTTGGCAATTCCTAGATCGCGCTTGGAGAAGTTGCGCTGTTTGAGTGTTTTTCGGTTTTTGAGTGTCCGGGGTTTATTTCGTTTTAACCGCAGTGGACGCAGAGGTTCGCAGTGTTCCCCGGGAGGCAATGCTGTGAAGCATTTTTCCATGGGAAATGGTCTTGTCTGGATGGGGCTTGTCCCCACCAGACACCGCTTTGGCGCCCTAGAACGCGACGCGTTTTAGATATCTGCTCCCCTCGCCCCGCTTCGGGGAGAGGGGCGAGGGGAGCGGATAACTAAAAGCGCAACGCATGCTAGGGCGTCAAAGCGGTGTCCGACGGGGACGAGCCCCGATCGGACAAAAAGCGAGCCAGAGAAAAATGCTTCGTTGGGCTCGATCCGGGGAGTCGGAGTTCCCCGGATCAAGCCAACGCTCCATCGTGCCTAAGCTGCGTCGTCTTCGGCACGGAAATCGCTTTCGCCATCTTCGTCGTTTTCGTTCTGGTCGTCAAACAGCTCACCGAGTTGTTGCTGGTAAGCATCCCGCTCCCGGCGGGTCGCTTCCAAATCAAAGACAAGGTACTTCATGTCCAAACGGAGTTGGCCAATCGACTCTTGAACCAACTGGAGGATCTTTCGGCGACGATTCGTGCTCTCAACGACCCTTTGGAAGGAAGGTTGAATCGCCAACCGGTGAGCGGTCGGGAGGGCCTCGATCACGCGCTGCAGGTCTAGCAACTCACTGGGAATGTCGTTGACGAGGTTTTCTGAACTGTGAGCTGCATGACTCATTCTGGATTGTCCTGGCTTTCGGAGGGTGCAGGTTGTGGGGATAATCTTGTTGCCGAGAATAATGCTCAAGAATTGCAGCCGTCGTGCCGAGATCTTGAGAGGCTTGCTAGCATTCTCTCTAAAGTCGTGCTAGTCAAGGATTTAGGAAAAGCGACGCAATCCTCACGCTCTTCCTATAGCGCACAGATTGTTGCGATTTCGCAACGGGAATCCATCTGGCTCTACAGCTTAAGTCTTGCTACAAGCACCACTTAGGACTTTCGTGGCCAGGTGAATCAGGATGATTCGATTTCTCCACATACTCTTTGCAAAATGTTGCCTAAAGTCAACCGGAAGGCCGTTTGTCGGGACAAGGCAAACCCTGCTGGTCGCCGCTGCGCTCTGGTCGCTCGTATTCTCCTCCAATTCCGAGGGGCAGCTCATCGAGACATTCGATCGCCCGGGAGAGTTTTTCACCCTCTGGCAGGATGACTGCAAGGCGGTCGTACGTCGTCCCACCCCTCGGACACCTGGTGTCGAAACGCTCGACGCCCACTTTGGAACGGGGACCCATGTTCATTTGATCTACCCGATCAAACCCTGCGTGGTGGTGGACGATCTCTCCGCTTCTTTGCAAATCCTCTGTGCCCATGACGGACTCCGGATCGCCTTCCGGGTCGTCTATCCTCGAAGCGCTCACCCGGCGACGAACAATCCACTCCATTCTTTGGTCTATGGCTCCCCTACCACCTTGAGTGGACGGTGGTCTACCTCGACGGTCCGTCAGATCGTGCGCGAGTTGGAGGGGCATCAACGGACTTTGCGGGCTCAGTACGGACCGAACATCGATTTGAGCCAGCCCTATGTCGATGCCGTGGTTCTCGATATCTATCGATTTCCGGGGACGACCCGAGTCCAAATCGATGATCTGCGGGTCGAAGGGATTCTCCCCTATGCTTCGGAGGTGGCTGAGCTCGAGCTTCGAGGGAGCCCAACAATCCTGAGCGTCAGCGACCGGTTGCAGATGATGCAGGCCAATGTCCCTCGCTGGATCATGTACCATGGCGAAGGTCTCGACTACTTACAAGCCCTCGGCTTCAACGGTGTCGTAGCCCGGCGGGCCGACGATTCGCTACTCCGGGAGCAAGCGGCGAGCACCGGACTCGCCGTGATCGCCCCTCCACCCGGAACCGTGCCGACGGAAGAGATGGCAGAGCAATTCTCTCACGTGCACGCTTGGATGCTCGGTTGGGAACTCAACGAATCGAACCTCGGAAACACACGCGACCAAGTCGCCCAGTTGACCCGTTTTCCAGTGAGTCTTGGGAGACCGACGATCGGGGAGGCGATGGAACGGTACGGATCCTACAGTCGATTGACCGACTGGGTCGCGGTCCCGACCCCTCATGCGACGCGCGTTCGATCCCTTGATGAAACGGATCAGATCCTCCGTTCGGAATCGCGATCGCTAGCCGGAAGATCGGTTCCGTTGACATCCATGGTAACGCAGATGTCCCAAGAGTGGATGGAACAGAAGGCGATCGCCCAGAACCTGGTAGGGGGAGATTCGGTCGGGTTGCCCGATTACGACTACATGCAATCGCGCATGGCGGTCTATCGAGCGATGATGCAGGGGACTCGCGGCTGGATCTTTCGCTCTTCTGGCCCGCTCGATCGCGGTGACCCAACGACGATGGCGCGGGCACGCGGATACCGAGCTATCAACAACGAAATCGACCTCTTTACCCCTTGGATTCAATCCAATCAGTACGCGTGGCAATCGGTGACAACGAACTCCTCGCAGCATCGAGCTGCCGTTCTAACCGCTCCGAACAGCCAGTTGGTCATTCTCGTTTCCAACGGGCCGATGGATCAAATCTGCGCCGTCGCTCCCGAAACCGAACGAATCCAACTAGCGATCCCGACCTCCGGGCAAGTCCGTCACGTCTTCCGGATCACCCACGGTGAGTTGGTGACGTTGCGCTCTGAGCAACGAAGCGACGCGTTGTACGTGACGGTTGACAACCCTGGATTGATCGAGCAGATCGTAACCGTGGTCGATCCGAAACCGATGGAATATCTCCGAACGCAACTCGCTAGGCGCGCTCCGGCATTGATGGACGCACGGATCGATTGTGCTCAGCAAGTCATCCAACTAGCGCAGATGGCATTTACTTCGCAACGCCTCCCAGCCGATCACCCGCATTGGCAGCGGATTTCCCAGGCGCAGACCTTGTTTCGGGAAGCCCTTCACGCCCGAGCCCGATCCAATACGACCGTCGCCCTTCAAAAGTCGGATGAAGCTACCCTTCTCGCCCAACGTGTTTTGCGTTCCTCTTGGGAAGACGCAGTAGCCCAGTTCACAACGTTTCAAAGTAGTCCGTTGGTCGCTTCTCCGTTGGCTCTCCCGATGCATTGGGAGCTGCTCCGCTTATTGCGACGGGATCGGGTCTGGCAAAACCTCAGCATCCCCGGTTTGCCAGGACCTACATGGGGCGCATTGGAACAAGTCGGTTGGCGCGCCGACCGGAGGCTGGAAGATTTAATCGTGACGCACGTCGATGTCGATCCATCGGCCGGGACGGGAGATACTTCCCTGATTCTGGCAGCGGCCCCTGCCACGAACCAACCGGTTCCCACCGGCTATGCCGGAGCGGCGATGCGGATAGCAACTCCCATGATCGAAGCGCCGATCGGTTCGATGGTCCATATCTACGGCCAAGTTCAAATCGCATCTCCCAGCGACGAACCGCAAAGCGGATTGCTCATCAGCGACTCGTTGGGGGGGGACTCCCTTGGGCAACTCATATCAGCGTCCGATGCAAGTAGCGAGAGTTGGCGACAGTTCGGCCTCTTTCGGTTCGTCAACAATCGGGCTGGCTTTCAAATCTACTTGGAAACTCGAGGCGCGATGCAGGCTCAGATTCGAGGCCTACGCATCGAAATGATCGTCCCCGCCCCTCCCCCCGACATCCCCGTTCGACGGATGGAAGCGAACGAAGTCCCGGAATTGCCTGTGGAGTAGGTTGGCCAAGCGTTGGCCGACGCGTAAGCGAGGCTCGAAATCACAACCCGTGGCGTAAGCGAGGGATAGCACTGGAAACCCGGCATCCCATGCAAGGCATCTCAGCACGCCCTTCGTGCCTCAGGGACGTGCTTCCGTCCGACCGGGGCTCGCCCCGTCGGATGCCGCTTTGGCGCCCTAACACGCGCCGCGCTCTTAGATATCCGCTCCCCTCGCCCCTTTTAGGGGAGAGGGGCTGGGGGTGAGGGG
>CAYMXM010000328.1:0-5996 GCA_964394065.1 uncultured Pirellula sp.
GAGAGGTGGTACGAGTTGGGGCTATTGTTTCTCGCACTTCTTCCCCTCACCCCCACCCCTCTCCCCGAAGCGGGGCGAGCGGAGCAGATTCTTAATGCGTGGCGCGTGTTAGGGCGCCAAAGCGGTGTTCGACGGGGCCTCGCCCCGCTCGGACCAGTCGCATTCAAGTTACGATATGATAGTGGCTACAGAAGTCTCTCCCCTTTCCCATCGTTTCATCCTTCCGCTGAAGTCGAGTCCCTCCATGATCCAACATTCCTCTCTTCGAGCCTTCTTGATCGCTAGTACCCTCTGCGCTTTTTATCCGTTAGCATCCCCGATCGTTCCGGCGCAAGAAGCGACCGCATCTGCGGAGCAACAGAACCATGAGCCTCTCAATCGGACTCGTTTGCCGAGCGTCAAGGAGGGGACTTGGAAACGGGGAGTGTTCGACACGAGCGAGATCTTTCCAGGGACCACGCGAGAATACAGCGTCTATATTCCTGCCGCCTACGATCCGAGCGCACCCGCAGCGTTGATGGTTTTCCAAGATGGTAATAGCTATGCAAATCAAGAAGGGAACTACCGCGTTCCCATCCTGGTCGACAATCTGATCGCTCGTAAGGAAATGCCCGTTACCATCGTTGTCTTCATCGCACCGGGGACCATACCTGCAGAGTTGCCTGGAGCTGCCAATCGAAGCACACGTTCTTTCGAATACGACTCGATGGGGGGACGCTATGCAAAGTTTTTGACCGAGGAGCTACTTCCCAAAGCTCTCGATGGGCTTCAGGTTTCGAGCGACCCGAAGATGCGAGCCATTGGGGGAAGTTCCTCAGGAGGGATCGCTGCGTTTACCGTTGCATGGGAACAACCCGATCAGTTCGGTCGCGTCTTAAGCAACATCGGGAGTTATACCGATATCCGGGGTGGATGGGCTTATCCTGGACTCATCCGCAAAACAGCCCGCAGTCCAAAGCCGCTCAAAGTCTACCTACAAGATGGCGTCGATGATCTGAACAACTTGTTCGGCAGCTGGCCCTTGGGAAATCAAGACATGGCGATCGCCTTGAACTTCGCCGGCTACACGCACCACCTGGAGATGACTCCGGGAGGGCACAGCGGAGTCGAGGGAGGAAAAGTCTTTACACAAGCCATGCGATGGCTCTGGAAAGACGAAGTTAAAAAAGCTGCGGAATCGAGCAGCGAAGGAGTTGCGGAAAACCCAAAACCTAAGTGGGAACCCCATCCCGATGCGATTCGGCAAGAAGGAGTTCCGCGAGGCGAACTCATCGAGTTCAAGGACTTTGAATCGAAAATCTTTCCTCAAACGGTACGCGATTGGAGCATCTATGTCCCCGCGCAAGTCGATCCGAAGAAACCTTCAGCCTTGATGGTTTTTCAGGATGGACACGATTACGTCAAAGAGAATGGTCGCTGGCGAGTTCCAATCGTCTTCGACAACTTGATTGCGCGAGGCGACATGCCACCGACGATTGCCGTCTTCATCAATCCTGGGCACAACCCTCGCAGGCCTAGGCCGCAGTCTCCTTGGAGAGTGACCAATCGAGGGTACGAGTACGACAGCTTGGGAGGCCGCTACGCGCAGTTTTTAGTCGAGGAGATACTTCCTGAAGTTCGAAAGACTCACGCGATATCCGACGATCCCAACATGCGTGCAATGTGCGGAGCCAGCTCCGGTGGGATCTCTTCGTTCACGGTCGCTTGGGAACGCCCCGACCAGTTTCGGAAAGTCCTTACGACGATTGGAAGTTTCACCAATCTACGAGGCGGAAACGTCTATCCTTCGTTGATCCGAAAAACGGAACCGAAGCCACTTCGGATTTACATGGCCGATACGAGTGGGGATCTCGACAATCCCTACGGACACTGGCCAACCTCGAACCAAATGATAGCCTCTGCGTTGGGCTATATGGGGTACGATTTGCGGTTCGATTGGGACGAAGGATATGGGCATAACTCGGACCACGGCGGAAAACTCTTCCCTGAAGCGGTCAAGTGGCTTTGGCGTGAAGAAGCCCACCAACCCAAACTCAGCACGAAGGACGACCTGCGCGGTGACATGACGTTGCTCAAACTATTGATACCAGGGGAAGGTTGGAAGGTTGATACCGAGGGGAACGAGTCTATTCGGGGAATCACAACAAGCCACGAGGGACGAAAGTTTGCGCTTCGATTGCAAGAGGGAAAGGTTGTCGAGATGGGCCGAACAGGTGGAAGCACTCGAGTCATTGCGAGCGTTGATGATCCGACCGATTTGGTCGCATCTAATCAAGGTTTTCTTTATGTGACTCAAGCGAATAAGAATGGGCTGGTGCGGATCCATATAGAAACAGGGGAGGTGCTTCCCCTTACCACTTCGGTTCCGGCCCCCAAGGGAGTTGCATTATCCCCGGATGGAGGAACGTTGGTGATTTCAGAAGGGAATGGTGCCAAGGTTTGGATGGGTCGCGTTCGAGCCGATGGTTCCACCGATGCGGAAATGCCTGTGATGGAATTGCAACGACCGATCGATCCAGACGGAGATTTTGCCTTCAACGAACCACCGCCGTACCAGCAATCAGCGGGGGGGGCCGGAATCGCAGTCGACCGAGAAGGGAGATACTACGTCGCCTCGACCCTCGGCATTCAAGTATTCGACCCTACAGGAAGACGATGTGGTTTGATAGAAAAACCTGTGGCAAATACTGAGGTTTCAGCGTGCAAAATCGGAGGCAAGGATTCCAATGAGCTGCTCGTCGAACAGGGAGGAAAAGTCTATCGACGCAAGCTAGGAATCGCAGGGGAGAAGCCATAAAGGGAGGCGTAGGACGTGGCCCGGGCGTCCCGCCCGGATCAGCTCCCGCAACTCCGGGCGGGACGCCCAGGCCACGTAAGGAAATGGTATAAATTTATCTACCGCTACTATTCGTAAGATTCGTCCGATTCGTGGTTCTCTTCTTCCACGAGCCTCTCGCCGCCGCTGGGGGCTTGAAGTGCCATGAATGGAGGGACTGGCTCACCGCGTTGGTAGGGGCTTTGATTGGAAGAGTTGTTTAACGGAATGAATTCCGTTCTACATTGGGCGAAAATCCGCGCAATCTGCGGATCCCCTTCGGCAAGAGTGAAGTTACACTTTCTCGCATTCCATATCGGTTACCTCGCCCGCTATCCACCTCAGGCCTTAAGTGCAATCATGGCGCAAACGATTGAACTCAATTTAGATCATGTAGACATGCATGGAGTACAAGAGACGTTTCGCACGCTCGAACAGGGAGCGGAGTACGACGTGCAAGTTCGATCAGTCCAGCCGCACCCCTATGCGTTGAACGGATACCGAGTTCATGGAACGCTTACTATCCAAGGAGACCTAGGAGATTTTTGTTGCGTTTCCTACGGTGATGCGGATGGTCGCGTCGAAGGGAATGTTGGAAATTTTTTCGGCCACTCGATTCAATCAGGGCATTTGAATGTTCGAGGAAACGCTGGGGCATCTCTCGGTGCGATGGGAGGAGGCGGATTGATATCGGTCTATGGAAGCGTGGGTGCTCGAGCCGGGATTGCCCTGCAGGGAGCCGACCTTGTCATCCGAGGAGGCGCAGGGCCATTGTGTGGAGCCGGGATGTTCAATGGGACCATCGTCATTGGAGGAAACGCAGGCCACGAACTTGGCAAGGGAATGCGTGGAGGGACGATCTACCTGCGAGGTGACGCAGAGAGTACCAGCCCCGACATCGAAGAGGTTCGAATGCGCGAACCGGACAAACTCAAAATTGGGTTGTTGATGCTGAAGGCAGGAATCAAGGTAACCGGCAAAGAGTTTAAAGTCTTTAAGCATGCGACGTAGACGCAAATCACAACCCGTGGCGTAAGCGAGGGATAGCGCTGGCAACCACGCATCCATCTCAGGTCTCACAGCACGCCCTTCGTGCCTCAGGGACGTGCCACCCAACGCCTGAGATATTCCCGACAAGAGCTACGTGCACTCGCGACGCTGTCCCTCGCTTACGCCACGGGTTGTGATGGGGGACGCTTCGCGTCCACCAGTGAGAGAGAACGTAGTACGTTCGCTCCCCCTCAGGTATACTTCCGTTCAGGATCATGTTTCTTCCTCCGTTCCAACATTTCCCATGCGTATCGTCCTAGCCTTTCGCGCTTTTTTTGCCGTTCTTTTCAACAAATCCAAGGCGGTCCAGGTGGAGAAGCTTCTTCTCGCCTCGTCGGCTGATATTTCCAGCACCCCTCCAACTCGAATTCCGGCCCCCTCTGTGCAAGAAGTTGCACCGACTCCTCCCACTCCCAGACCTACTCCTGTTGCCAAGTCGGGAAGAAGTGAAGCGTTGACTCTTTTAAGTACCCTGCAACGGGAAGCTCGATTCATCGATCTCGTCCAAGAGTCTTTGGATCAATACAGCGATACCCAAATCGGAGCCGCTGCCCGAGATGTTTTGCGGGATACCAAGAAATCGTTGGAGACCATGTTCGGTCTGAAACCCCTTGCCGAACAAGCCGAAGGGGAACGTGTGCAGTTGCCTGACGCCCCCTCTCCCATCCGCTGGAAATTGGTTGGAGCAGTCCAAGAATCGGGAGTTTTAGTCCACCCAGGTTGGGTCGCAGCGAAAGTGGAGCTTCCTACATGGTCCGGCAAACCAGAGGATCAGTGGATCGTAGCCCCTGCCGAGGTGGAAGCTTAAGGTCGGAACCGTACCATTGCCAGATCCAAGCCACTCAGCCTTAGAAGTCGCGCCTCGTCGGTTCGAAGCCGTCGCGGGGGCTCGGTTGCATCTTGGATTGATGGAGATCCGCGAAGGGGAGCCCAATTGCTTTGGGGGGATCGGGCTCATGGTGGAGCATCCCCAGTCCCGAATTCGTTTCCTGCTCGGTCCTTCCACTCTGGAGTCGCTACAGATCGTAGGCGCTCCGATATGGCGAGATCGGATCGTCGGAGTCTGTGAGAACTGGCTCGCAATTTCCGGCTCTGCGTCTCTCCCCCTTGCGCAGATCGAAATCGATACGCTTCAGCCCCCTCACCTTGGACTTGGTTCGGGGACTCAAATCAGTTCTCTCATCGCCCACGCTTTGATCGCGGCAGCGAAGTCCTCTGAGTCCCCTATTGGCTACGCTCCCGACCCGGAAGAACTCACGAGAACCAGCGGGCGAGGAGGACGCTCCCATATCGGAATGGGGGGGTACTTGATGGGGGGAGCAATCGTCGACTATGGCCAGCAGGCTATGGGAAATCGCGTCCGCAGAGAAGCGTTCCCCGATTGGCCTATTCTCTTGATTCAATGCGATCAGTTCACGGGAGTGCATGGGGAACGGGAGCGAATGATGTTTCAACATTGCTCGGGGATCTCGAACCCAAACCGAGTTGAAATGCTCCAGATTGTTGAACAAGAGCTTGTTCCTGCGATTCGAAGCGGTTCTTGGAACCGTTGGGATCAGTACGCGGGAGTTTATGGATATCTAGCGGGAAAAATCTTCGAAGAGGTTCAAGGAGGAGCTTACCGAACTCCATCGATCGCAGCGCTAGTCAGCCACCTTCGAGATCTAGGTTGCCAAGGTGCCGCGCAAAGCAGCTGGGGACCAACGGTGATGGTAGTTGCCCAAGATACCGCCCATGCTAGTTCCCTTGTTTCTTCCTTGAAGGAAGCATTTCCAAGTGTCGGAATCACCATCACCGCCGCGAGGAATAAGCCGGCGGAGATTACTCTAGGAACTGTCCCGAAATAACTTCCCTGTTTCGAATGGGTTGGTGGTCGTAGGGTGTGTGAAGTGGCCGCTGCTTCTGGTTCAGATCGAGATGGTGAGTCAATCCTCGCTTCCATTGCAATTACTTTCGCACCTAAAGCGGCCACGAAACACACCGGAAGTGTAGTTGGCAGCTTAAAACGCGGTTATTGTTCCTAACACTTCCCCCCCTCACCCCCAACCTGGCCTGATGCATCGGCGCGAACATAACGTGTTTGGGTAGTTTGGCCGACGCGTAAGCGAGGCCCGACAATCACAACCCGTGG
>CAYMXM010000329.1:0-5985 GCA_964394065.1 uncultured Pirellula sp.
CCCAAGGTGCCAGGCACCTTCCGGGACGTTTTGAACGGTGCCTGGCACCGTCCGAAAAAGTTTAAGAAGTGCCTGGCACCGTCCGGAGGCTCCTAAGCCACGTCATCCTCATACCGAACGCTTCTCCCCCAAAGAAGGGAGCGAAGGGAGGCGAAATCTTAAGTGCGCCGCGATCTCAAAGCCCGTTCAAATCGGGACGTTATTTTAGGACAGTTCCTTTAGATCAATGGATGTCCTCTTTCTTCCGTGTGTTCTGTGTATTCCGTGGTTCCACCTTGACCCTCCCCCCGGAAAATCGCTAATCTGCGAACATCAACTTTTTTCCAACAAAAAACAGGATCGTTTCGGGGGGACCGCTATGTCAAAGGTTGCAGGGAAGCAAACCCATGTTCCGCTATTGGATGTCAATCGCGGAAATATCGAACTTCATGATGAAATCATGACCGCCATCGAAGCGGTTGTGCTGAGTGGCCGATTCCTTCACGGTCCTGACGTATCCGAACTTGAGTCAGCAATCGCTCAGACTTGCCAGACTAAACATGCGATCGGCTGCGCCTCCGGAAGCGACGCGATTCTCCTTGCATTGATGGCCTTGGATATCCAACCCGGCGATGAAGTCATCGTTCCCAGTTTCACCTTCTTTGCAACCGCTTCCGCTGTCTCGCGACTGGGGGCAATTCCGGTTTTTGTCGACATCGATCCACGCACCTACAACATGGACCCGGCTCAGTTCGAAGCGAATATCTCTTCTCGAACCCGCGCTGTCATCCCAGTTCACTTGTTTGGACAATGCGCCGCGATGGACCAGATTTGCGAGATCGCCGAGTCTCGCAAGCTCACCGTCATCGAAGATGCCGCGCAAGCCATCGGAGCCAGCTACAAGAAAAGAGCCGCGGGGGCATGGGGGAGCATGGGATGCCTCAGTTTCTATCCGACCAAGAACTTGGGCGGGATGGGGGATGGGGGAATGCTCGTTTGCCAAGAAGACGATCTGAACGCCAAACTCCGCCTCCTCGCTTCACATGGAATGGCACCTCGCTATCACCACAAGGTGGTCGGGATCAACAGCCGCCTGGATACCATTCAAGCGGCCGTGCTCCGGATCAAGCACCAACGGCTAGAGGCTTATAGCGATACGAGGCAAAAGAATGCGATGCGGTACGTCGAGATGTTCGAATCGCATGGATTCTCCGACGAGATCGAGCTCCCTCACGTCGCTAGCGAAGCGCATCACGTCTGGAACCAGTTCGGGATTCGAGTTCGACACGGGAATCGGGACTCCCTCCGAAAGCATTTGAACGATATGGGAATCGGAAACGAAGTATATTACCCGATCCCCCTTCATCAGCAGGAATGCTTCCGAGATCTCGGCTATAGCGACGGATGCCTTCCCCATACCGAACTCGCAGCCCGTGAGATCCTCCACCTCCCCATCTATCCCGAGATGACCGAAGAGGAGCAAGATCGAGTTGTTTGTGGGATAGAGCGATTCTACAATTCTGCTAAATTGCGAATCGTCGCCTAACAGAGCGACCCGCCATCCGTCTGCTTCACTGACTCACTACAACAAACGCGAATGACGAAAGTACTTGTGCTCGGTGCTCACCCTGATGACGCCGAGTTTTTTGCTGGTGGACTCTTAACCCGCCATGCCCGCCTCGGCTCCGAAATTCGAATCGTCAGCGTGACCAACGGACAATCGGGGCATCAGTCTATCCCCTCCTCGGAACTGATCGGAATGCGACGTCGCGAAGCCGCTGCATCTGGAGCGTCGATCGGAGCTACCTACGTCACGGGAGATTTCCCCGATGGTTCCTTGCAACCTAGCCTGGAGCTTCGGGAGTTTATCATTCGAGAGATCCGGACCTTTGCCCCCGATTTGGTCCTGACCCACCGCCCCTTTGACTATCACCCAGACCACCGCGCGGTGGGACAAGGGGTCCAAGATGCTTCGTACATGGTCCTCGTTCCCAAGATCGTTCCCGACGCACCGACACCTCATCGGGAGCCGATTGTTGCGTATATGAACGATTTGTTCACAACACCTTGCCCGTTTCGCGCCGATGTCGTGCTCGATGTTTCGGAGGAGCTAGATTCCATTCTCGGAATGATGGCTTGCCATCGATCCCAATTCTTCGATTGGATGCCTTGGATCGACCGAATCTCGGACCAAGTCCCTGAAGCTCTCACCGAACAGATGGCTTGGTTGAAAAATTGGTACCTTGAAAGGATGCAACTACGCATCGATCGATTTTGGAAGGGAACCGGCCCTCGTCCGGTGCTCGTGGAAGCCTACGAAGTCTCCGAATATGCCGGGAAACCATCCGCCGAAAAGCTCAAGCTTTTGTTTCCAGGAACGTAACGACTAGGGAGTCGTCCTTTCGAGGAGAATCGTATTTCGATAGTTGAGGTCTTCCCCTTGCTTGAAGCCCACGGGGACGGTTCGATCGATGATGTAGAACTTCCGTTCTCGCTCAATGCCGCCGGAAGGCGTTTGGTACTCAACTCCGAACCCATCGATTGGATCGTATTCAAAAAGTCCTACCGTCACCCATACGGCGAATAGGTTCGATTGATTCGTCGTCAAGTTCGGCAAGCGCGAAACTCGTCGTAGCTGATCGAACATCGACGCTTGACTGATCGCATCGTTGAGGGTTGGTCCAATCAACAAAGGATCATCTGCTGGAGAAGCGATATAAGACGCTCCAGTCACATTGGGGATTCCCGAAGCGCGATTCGATCGCAGCAACGTCCCCTCCACCGGGTTTTGCTCCCGGACCACTGCATTGATGGAGGGGGCGGTCGCAGAAGGGGGAGCAATATTCGACAGAAGTGACGGAACATAGGCTCCCGCAAAACGAGTCGGCACCCTCGGGTCCATCACTCGGTTCGCTGGTGCTCCCAAGAAACTGTTCGTAGCTACCGGAGTGGCGTAACCGCGGCGACTCTCGGTAAACTCGTCTGCAAAGGCTTCCGTGTGTGATCCGAACTCAGTCGTGCGATCCGCTTCTGAAAGATATAAATACTCCAATGCCTTCAAGGCTCTACTGCGCCCCGAGGAATCCAACCGGATCGTATTCAAATTGATCTTCCCTGCCGCGACGTAATTCGAGTTGTACTGGAACGGTACGGAACTGGGCTAGAGTTCGCTGTCGATATCGCTGGGAGTGAAGCATCTGAATGTAGCGCATATAGCTGGGAGCACCGCTTTCGATCGCAACCACCGTATCGTTCCCGTAGGTTTTCAATGTCTTCATCGCCGCAGCGATGTTCGGGTATCGCAACTCAGCGCTTCGAGTCGTGATTTCATTGTTGATGTCCGACATGATGCTATAACCAGGTATCTGCGCCAGATGCTCCTTCAGACGGGTAGGTAATCGCTGGTTGTCCGAATCGAAACGTCGCAAGATCGCTTCGAGATCTCCCAACCCGATCGGATCATCCATGTTCGGCGGGATCATCGCGTTGGATTCGTAGGGATCATCGTGAATCTCGCTGAGTGAACTTGCGATCCCTTCCGTAGCATGGTTCGGATTCGTTGGGTCGCTTGCAGGAATCGCGTAAGGATCCCCATCGATCGGTGTCGGATTGGTCATGACCGGATTCCCAAAGAGATCGATTCCGACACCGACCGAACCACGACGCGCAAGGGGAAACCCTGGCATTTTTGTACCGATGAACGGCTCGCGTTGCTCTCGTTCGTTAACGCGACTGATCGGATCGTTTTCCGAATCCACCGCAGCAAGCCTTCGCCGCCCAGGAACTCGATCCAAATTCGGGTTGCTGTAGTCGATGGGTCATGGCAGGTTGCTATTGAAAATAATAATTCTACCACGCCCCGATGGGTTCGTGACCCAGGTGTCTCGCCCGGAGTAGCGAAGGTTCCTTAGGGAGAGCTACATCAACCCAATATCGGGCAGAAGTTGCTTGCAAGTGATTCGGCTCGATTCATAGATGACCGGAAGACCGCTTCCGGGGTGCGTTCCGCCCCCGACCAAATAAACTCCCTCTAAATCCTCGAACTTGTTATGCGGTCGCCGATGGAGCATCTGCTTGAGGTTATGAGCAAGGTTAAAGGTCGCGCCGCGGTAAACATAAAAAGAGTCTCGCCAGTCGGCAGGGGTCACGATCTTTTCGTACTCGATCCGGTCGCGAATCCCATCAAATCCGAACTCCTCTAGTTTGCGAAGTGTCACCTCGCGATAGAAATCGCGCTGCTGGGTATCCCACGGAGTGTTCGGGTTTAGGTGGGGGACCGGAACTAAAACGTACAAGGAACTCTTTCCCGCCGGAGCCATGCTCGGGTCGGTCACCGAGGGATTGTGGACATAGATCGACGGGTCGGTCGGGAGGACTTTCGACTGCTCGATCTCGTATAGGTTCTTCGCGTAGTCCTTGGAGATATGGATCGTATGGTGCATCTGCTCCGGAAAGGCCCCCTCCACCCCTAAGTACATCATGTAGGTCGAACAGGAGAAACGCTTCTTTTCAATCCGCTCATCTGTCCACCGCCGCCTCAACTCGTTCGGAACCAACTGACGCATCGCGTGGGCGAAGTCGGCGTTGATCACCACCGCATCCGCTTCGTAGACCCCTTGCTCCGTTTCGACCGCCGTTACGCGACGACCACGAAAATGAAGCTTTACGACCGGCTCGTTTGTCCGAAGCTCACAACCATTTTCCACCCCGATCTCCGCCATCCGCTCACTCACGCGCCCGCATCCACCGTAGGGATGATAGATGCCGAACTCGTACTCTAAGAAGGAGAGGATCGAGAAAAGACTCGGGCATCGGAACGGTGACATCCCCAGATACTTCGCCTGGAAGGAAAAGGCGATGACCAAACGAGGGTCTTTGAAGTACCGTTCCAAGTCGTGTCCGAGAGATCTCCACGGTTTCAAATGAGGTGCCGCAGCGGCAAGGCTAGGGCGGAGAAGATCGAGGAAGCTGTTGAAAGGTGACTCCAAAATGGGACGAAAGCGATCAAGCTTTACGCGGTTGGCTTGGATGTAGCGAAAGACCGCGCCGGCGTCTTCAGGAGAAAGAGCTCGAATCTGCGAATCCATCGCTTGAAGATTCGGTGTTCCGTCGAGATGCCCCCCAGCCCCGAACGAGATTCGATACTGCGGATCGATTCGTTTCATCGGGATCTCGTCCTCTATCTTCCGACCGATCGATTCGAAGATCTCTTTGAGGATGCGAGGATAGAGGTAGAAGGTGGGGCCGGTGTCGAACGTGAAGCCGTTTGCCCGAATCGTCGAACAGCGCCCCCCCACCTCGCTTCGCGCTTCCAAAAGGGTGACGTCGGCCCCTGCGTGATTCAACTGAAGTGCAGCGGCCAATCCTCCAGGCCCCGCCCCGATCACGATCACTCTTCGATTCGCCATGCTCCTTGGTCGCTCGCAATTAGTAGTTCGGGTATGATTCGTCGACGTTTGCTCCCTGCAAATTCCCAAATTCGCTATGCATTTTCCACGATGGCCGAGTTCCGTACATGCCAAACCCACGTTTTGAAGCCATGGTCGCGATCGCCCAAAACGGAGTGATCGGCAAAAATCAAGGACTCCCCTGGCGTTTGAAGTCCGACTTGATCCGGTTCAAAAATACAACGATGGGGCACTCCCTCTTGATGGGAAGAAAGACCTACGAGTCGATCGGCCGCCCTCTTCCAGGTCGAAGAACCTGGATTCTCACCCGGCAAACCTCCCTGGAAATTCCTGGGTGTTCGACAATCCAACACTGGGAGACCGCGTTGGAAAACCTCCATGATGACGAAAAGCTTTTCCTGGTCGGGGGTGCGGAGATCTATCAACAACTCCTGGAGTTCTGTGGAGCCCTCCACATCACCCACGTCCTCGCCGACGTAACAGGAGACGCAACCCTCCCCCCGATCAACACGTCAGGATACCACTGCGTAGAAAGGGTCGATATCCCGGCGGATGAGAATAATGAATGGCCCAGTAGATACGAAAAATGGGTAGCTTG
>CAYMXM010000330.1:0-2800 GCA_964394065.1 uncultured Pirellula sp.
CTGTCCCTCGCTTACGCCACGGGTTGTGATTTTCGGGCCTCGCTTACGCGTCGGTCGAACTACCCAAGCACTTTATATTCACGCCGATGCGTCAGGCCAGGGTGAGGGCATAGCGTGTTATTGGGGCTTTGGATGGAAGCGTTGTTTAACGGAATGAATTCCGTTCTACATTGGGGTGGGGGGGCTTCCTACTTCCCGATCTGTTCGACGATGTGTTTGGCGTTGTAGATTTTTACCATCGTTTCCAAGACACCGGCGATATGGACGGAAACGGCTCGGGCGACGCGGTCGGAGTAATAGAGGTCCGAGGTGAGGCTCTCGATGTTCCCATCGAAAATCACCCCCACCAGCTTTCCTTCTCGCGATACGACTGGGGAGCCGGAGTTCCCGCCGATGATGTCTGCGGTGCAAACGAAATTGAACGGTTGGGATTCGTCAAATTTCCCCTTCGCATCCTTCCAGCTTTTGGGAAGGGTCCACGGATCCTCGGCGAGATGCTTTTGCTCATGAGGATATGCTCCCCCCAACGTAGTCGATGACGGTATTCTCTCTCCTTTGGACTCATATCCCTTGACCGTTCCGTAGGAGAGTCGAAGCGTGAATGTCGCATCAGGATAGAGGTTCTCTCCTTCGGTGGCGAACTTCGCTTCGGTAATCTTCGTGTAAGCTTGTCGCTCCGACTCATCGATCCCTTCGTTGATCTTCTGGATCGCTCGATACTCCGGTTCCAAAGTCAACGCGAGTCGAATGAGTGGATCGTTCGAAGCACGCACTCCTGCGATACCACTCTCGACGAGCTTGCGTCGCTCCTCGACGGAAAAGAGTTTCGTACCCGCGATCAAATCGGTCGCGCGATCCGACGGTCCTTTGCCATCGAACAATGCAACCACTAGCTCGTGACTTCCTCCGCGATCTTCTGCGAAGCGAGCCAGTTCATCGGCGAGTTGTGTTCGTTCAAACTCGGGGTAGAGGGGGGCGTCGGAATAGAGGTCTTGCAGGAGCGACTCGCGGTTGCTCTCCCGGTACGGACGCAGTCGTTCTCCACTCGGTTTTTCATCTTCTGCAACCATCAACACGATCGTCTCGGCGATGCTATAGATTTCGCTTCGAAAGGTCCCCGACCTAGCGATTCCTTCGCGACGCTGATCTTGAACTCGCTTGATCTCCCCCCAAGCCCCAGCGAGATGCTGAAGCTTTGGGTCCCCTTTTACTTTCCCTTGAAGGGCAGTTTCATCCTTGAGCTTCGAGGCAAAGAACTGAGGATCTTGCAATCCCGCTAGCATTCCGGAGATCGCTTTTCGCGAATTCTGGACTCCCATCAAGTCATCCTTCGCGATCCGCTTCTCCTCGGGGCCACGAAACCCAAATTGTTGGAGCAGAACTTCTTTCCTTCTCAGCAGGTTCATGGTGCGAGGCATCGAAACATCTCGCTGAAACTGGATCGCATCGGAGGTGAAAATGCGACGTGTTCGCCCCGGGTGACCGGAAACGAAAACGAGATCTCCGTCTTTACCTCCGGCCGGGTCAGGTGCAAGGAAGTGTTCGATCTTCGCCGGCTTTCCATCTTCGTAAACTCGGAAGAGAGTCACGTCGAGACAGTAACGGGGATACTCGAAGTTGTCGGCATCCCCTCCAAAGAAGGCGATCGCGGATTCGGGAGCCCAAACGAGCCGCACGTCGGTGTACTTCTTGTAGCGATAAAGATGGTAGCGAGCCCCACCAAACAAGGTGACAACATCGCTTCGGAAACCAGTCGCGTCGAGCGATTCCTTTTCGATGGTTCCCATCATGGCGAGCCGAGCCTTAGCCGCTTCGTCAGGTGCCATCTCGGGTTTGACCGCACCGTTGACTCGCTCGGTAACATCCTCGATCGAAACGAGGGTGTTCAACTCCATGTCGGGTGCTTTGATTTCATCCCCCTCGGACTTGGCGGTAAACCCGTTCTCGTTGTAGTTATGCTCTGCGGTGGAGAGCTTGTAGAGGGTGTCTGCCGCGACGTGATGGTTGGTGAGAACCAAACCATTCGAGGAGACAAAGGAACCCGAGCCACCGGAGTTGAATCGAACGCTCGAACGCATGAGATGATAGAGCCACTCCTGCGACGGTTCGAAGTTGTGATGCTCCTTCAACTGCGATTTAGGGGGAACGTTGAAGAGCCACATCCCTTCATCCGCACGAATCGAAGGAACTGCAGCTAGGAGAGTCCCCGCAGCGAGGCATAGCTTCATAAAGGTCGGCCAACGAGAAGAGGTCATGATTTCACCATCCTGGTTGTTAAAACGGCGCGTCGTCGTCTGCTCCCGATTGGGAGAATTCATTGTTGATGTCTTCGATGTCGTAACCCGGTTCCCCGGCTTCCCCAACCTTCGTATACGCCATCGCTTCGGCGCTGAGGAAGTACTTGACTTCACTCGAGGGATCGCGTTGCCATTTGCGACCACCTAAGCGGTAGGTGACATCGATTTCGTCCCCGACCTTCAAGTCGTCCACCATTTCGCAACCCTCGTTGGTGAACTCGAGGGGAATGTAGTTGTTGAAGCGACCGTTCTGTTGTTCGAGAACGACCGTTCGCTTTCGGAACCCTTTTTGACCGAAAGATTTGGTCTCTTCGATGACGTGAACGATTCCACGGATTTTTGCATTCGACATGAATGTGTAACCTTATTAGGACTTGGTAAATGGTTGATTTTGGTGGGGGATTTTTTAAACAGAGAGGCACAGAGCTTGCTGCTAGAATGGGAATTCTAAGCGCGGGTTAACTTGAGTGGGTAAGTCTGCTTGCTATTCCATTGTGCAACGT
>CAYMXM010000330.1:2900-5978 GCA_964394065.1 uncultured Pirellula sp.
TAAGCGCGGGTTAACTTGAGTGGGTAAGTCTGCTTGCTATTCCATTGTGCAACGTATAGGTCACCGTCCCGATCGATGAAGGTATCGTGTGGGTGGATGAAGGGAATATCAGCTCGTTCTTCTTGCGCAAAATGCGTTTCTCCACTGTCCAGTTTTCGTTGCCGTCCACCCACCATGCTGACCGGTTGATTGTCTGGACCGAGAATGAGGACAAAGCCTGGGCCACGACCAGCACCGTCGATCGGGTCGACCCAAATGATGGGGATCACGACGTGATCGCCGACGAAGGTTGCACGACAGGGGCCAACGCCGGGGAAGCGGAGAACTTGTTCGAGCTTCCCGTCGAGAGTCACGAGACGAATCTCTTGGTCTTGACGACTGGTCAACCAAAGAAGGGGCTTCTCGGGATTGCGTCGATCGAGACGAACACCATGCATGGTTCGGTAACGTTGTTTGGGATCTTCCGATTCTCCGTAGAGATCCAGAAGCTTACCTGCGGAGTCGTAATGCGCGAGGAGACTCGCTCCGTAGCCATCCGCGATGTAAATGTCGTTATTGGTCGAATCGACCTCGACCTCCGTGGGGGAATACTTGGTTTTCGCGTTTTTGTAAGGACTCGCATCAGGGCGCCCAATTTCCAATACTGTTTCCCCTTGAAGGGTCACTTTTCGAACGAAAGGATTTTTCCCATCGGTGTTGGTCACCCAGAGGAATTCGGTATCTCCCTCTTTGCTGAGAGACAATCCGTGTCCCCCTTCGATTCCTTGAAGGAGGGTTCGCTCAAGTTTTCCGTCGGGACGGTAGACTAAGATGTTGTTCTGCCCATGATCTCCTAGAACGTAAATGAACCCGTCGCGGTCCTGAACGATCTCGTGCAGGTTTCGGATCGGAGTCTTAGCTGGATCCTGTACCCCCCAACCTTCGGCGAGACGAAACTGCCAATTTCCCTGTCCGTAGGTACCCTTTTCCTGTTCTTTACTACTTGCCGAGAGAACTCGACTAAAGTCGATGGTTTGTACTGCGTAAGCGGCTGCGGCAAAGGAGACAAAGCTCCGACGTTTCATGTTCATAGTTTAGAGGTTGGGGAAGGAGTTAAAGTGGGGAAAAAGAAATGAAGAAGTATCGTTGATCGGGGGTAGGAAAATGTCTTGATTCGTAGGATTCGTGGTTTATACCCCTGTTTTCCTTCGGTTCGTGGCGAGTATTCTAACGGATGCAAACGGTTTTCAAAAGTTAGGACTTCCACGAAAGTAAACTATGCGAACATTCCTCTTCACATCGCGGCTCTTTTGGGTCTTATCCTTCGGTGTTTCTCTTTTAAGTCTATTCAATGAACGGACCGTCGTTGCCTCCACCGATGCGGAGACCAAGGAGCGCCCGAACCTGCTGCTGTTGTTAAGCGATGACCACAGCTATCCATTCGTTCAATGCTACGGAGATGAGAACGTTCGAACTCCGAACCTCGACGCGCTGGCCGCGCGAGGATTCAAGGGGCATCGCTTTTTTACCACTTGCCCCCAGTGCGTTCCCTCCCGAGCCTCCCTGATGACAGGTCGTTCCCCCGTCGCTGCGAGGATGACTCGCTTCACCGCGACCTTACCCGCCGACGAAGTCACCTTGCCAGAGGTACTCAAGAAAGAAGGGGGATACTACGTCGGTACTTGCGGGCGCTCGTATCATCTCGACGGTGGCAACGTGCAAAACAACCCAGTCCTCGCTCGAGTACTTGAAGAGAACGGATTGCGTACTTTTAAAGATCGGTTGGATTTCGTGGAGAATGGTTCCGACCCGAACGTTCCTTCCCTCGTCGCGAAGTTTCTCGATGCGCGTCCCTCGGACAAACCCTTCTTCCTCTGGGCGAACTTTAGCGACCCACACCATATATGGAATGCACCTGCTTCCTATCGACCCGATCCCGCTTCGCTAAAAATCCCATCTCACCTCCCCGATCTACCAGGGGTTCGGGAAGAGGTTGCGAACTATTGCGCTGAGATCAATCGCTTGGACGAGTCGATCGGAAAAGTCCTGAAGGAGCTTGAGAAGCGAAACCTGATCGACTCAACCGTGATCCTTTTCATCGGAGATAATGGTGGAGCCTTCCCGCACGGGAAAGGTTCTTTGTACGATCCAGGTTCGAACGTCCCTTGCATCGCGGCAGGACCTGGGATCAAGCAAGGTGGAGACTCCCGGGCTCTCCTGAGTGGCGAGGATGTTGCTCCGACCTTCTTGGAAGCTGCAGGGCTTCAAGCCCCGAATCGAATGACAGGTGTCAGCTTTTGGGGGCACTTAACCGATGGGAAATACGAACCCCGCGAGCATCTCTTTGTCGAACGAGGGCCCCACGGTTCTACACCGGTGAGCACTGGAATGGCGTCGAGCGGTTTTGACTTGGGGCGGGCGGTTCGAAGCGATCGATACAAGTTCATCTACAACTGCACTCCTTGGATCCCTTACTCTCCAGTCGATTCCGCAAATGGTCCTGCGTGGCAGGAGATGCGGGGAGCAAAAGAGGATGGAACTCTGGCTGCCGAGTTGGTCGGTACCTATTTCACAACACCCCGTCCCGCGGTTGAGCTTTACGATCTAGAAAAGGATCCAGCGGAACTCAAAAATCTCGCCGGAACCGCCGAAGCCGCAGAGATTGAAAACTCGCTTCGCGCTGCGTTGATCGAGAAGATGGTGCTCGACTACGACTATCTACCCTTGCCGGCTCCTTTTTCGGAAGCGGGTGGAAGAACTAATCAGCCTGGAAGGAACCGCGGAGAGGGAGGAGGTAATCGTGAAAGGAGGTTCCAGCAATTGGATGCGAATCGAGATGGCAAACTAAGCTTCGAAGAATTCCGTGGCAACCGCACAGTGGAAGAAGCTCGCCGTTGGTTTGAATTGCGCGACGGTAACAAAGATGGCTTTGTCGATCTGGAAGAATACGTCCCGCAATCACCGCGATAGACAACGTTGTGAAGCATTTTAGGAACTGTCCCGAAATAACTTCCGTGTTTTTAGCCTTGGCACGCGCCGCGCTTGAGAACTCTGCTCCCCTCGCCCCGCTTCGGGGAGAGGGGCCGGGGGTGAGGGGTA
>CAYMXM010000331.1:0-5655 GCA_964394065.1 uncultured Pirellula sp.
GCGAATCAGAGAACGAAACTTGCGCAAGCCTAAATCCTCGCAATACCAACTTTTTGACAGCCCTCGCTTACGCCACGTAGTGTTTCGCTTTACTTCCGGACGGCGTACAAAATATCGCCGCGTCGGATGAGGATGGTTTCATCCGTAAGTGCGTAACCATATTGGCGTGACTTTTTAAGAGAGGGGGCTCCACCTCTTCCACCCGACTCGCCATCTCGGCCCGGTGATGGGTCGTTCACAGGCTCTTCTTCCCAAAGGATGTTGCTCGCAAGGGTATTAAACTCGCGCCCCGCTTGAATCACTCGAGTCGTACCACCTTCACCAAAGAAGTAGACATGGTCCCCGATTCCGATCGGCGTCGCCCAGACGCTCATGCTCAGACGCTTCGAATAGACCTCTTCTCCCGTTTGACCATCCAAGCAATAAACGATTCCTTGCCGATCGGTGAAATAGACGAGCCCTTGATGGAAGCAGGGGGAACAGAATCCGCTCGTCGCCCTCTTGGCATGCCAGCGGTATCGGGCTTCCCAGCCGTTCTCTCCTTTCTGGATTTCCACGAGCCCGTTGGTAGCGGTCGCTTCTTTCGCCGGCCCTCCCTCCCGGCCAGCCGACGCAGCGACGAGAATTTGTCCTGGTCCGATCGCCACAGGTGTTTGGGAGGAGTTGCCGGCTAAACTGTCCAAGGTCCAAAGAGAGGCCCCCGATTCTGGATCGAATCCACAAAGATAACCACTCGGTGGCTTCGGTCCCCCTCTCTCCTGTCCCTCCCCGGCAGGAGCGCGTTGAGCGCTCGCCGCACTGATGCTGAGAACCAATTGGGAGGAACCATCCGACATTGGTACCAATGCGGGGGAGCTCCAAGCCGTTCCGGAGGGAGTGGCCACTTTCCACGCAACATCCCCAGAGTCTTTTTTCAAGGCGAGTAGATAGGAGTCTTCTTTCCGTTGCACCCAAACAAAGACCAGCTTGTCGTTCTGCGCTACGGATGCGGAAAGACCGTGATTCGTTTTTAGGTCTCCATAGTCGGCAACCAAATCTCGCTTCCAGCGCACCTCTCCCTCATGATTGAGGGCAATGAAATCTCCCCCCTCGAAAAATGCATAAACTCCCGATGCGTCGACAGCCGGAGTCGGAGCGGCTCGGGACATCGTGTCGGAGTTCTCCCCTTCGTTTCCAGTCGTTTGCTCATAGGTCCAAACGGGTTTGCCAGAATCGATCGAGATACAAAGGATTCGCAAGATCTCCTTCTTAGGTCCGTCGATGCAGGTAACGAACGCCTTGCCGTTCCAAATCACAGGACTGCTTTGCCCATACCCTGGAAGTGGACACGCCCAAGCGAGGTTCTCCTTCGAAGACCAAGTCATCGGGATCTGGGATCCGACCGGCTCGGAATCCGATCGCCCCGCCCCGAGAAATCCAGGCCATGAGGCTTCTCCGGCAGAGGCAGTGGGTAGACAAATCGACGTTGGGTGTAGGAAGAGGCCGAGTCCAATGCAAAGAGATGCGATGCGCATGGTGTTTGAGAGCCTTAATAAATACCAATGAAAAAGTCGGTGGGGTTTGTCGGACGAGACGCCCGGGCCACTTGGATTTCGTCGCTGCCTGGCTACCGAAACACTCGAGCAACGCGTAGCGAGTGGATGTTGGCTTGGTGGCTAGAACTGCCGTGCAGTAGAAGATTAAACACTAACCATTTCAGAGGTGAGGGCAAGTGCAATTTTTTTGCAAAGCTATGAAGCAAATTCTCCGCAGGAAAAATCAATAATAAACGGTAGAGGAGGACGCGAAGCGTCCCCCATCACAACCCGTGGCGTAAGCGAGGGACAGCGTCGCAAGTGAACGTGGCCCTTCGTCGGAAGGGAATCCGCGCCGGGACGGTGAACGTCAACGAGGTCCCCGGTTTTCGCCTTGAGATGAGTCCTTTCGGAGGAGTCCGAGACAGTGGCTTGGGAATCAAGAAAGGGACGAAGGATGACCGATTTATTCCTTTGCGCCTTCGCGTGAGACCTTGAGAGACGTTGGCAAAGCCAGTTCCATAACGATCGACTGATTGCAGTTTCCCGCTCATTTGTACGATAATGGAAATTGGGCGTACTCCTGGTCGTGCTTTTGCCATTGGCATCGAATGAAAGAAACTTCACCTTGAGCGATTTGATTTTCAGATATTTTGCGATGGCCCTTTTTCGAATCTCAGATGCTTTTGAAATTCGGGTTATCCGGGTGCAAGCACCCTGCGTTGAGGAAGCATTGAAAATTGCAGTGGAGCAGATGGAGAGATACTCACTAGATTTTGAGTGCGAATTTTCTGGAGTCGTAAATGTTTTCGAAGCTGGTAGCGATATGTTCGAAGAGTATGGGGAAGTGTTTTCTCTGACTGGAGAATCTGACTCTATTTTCGAATCAATGTTTGAAATGAAGCTGCGTGCTCCGCTTGGAGTTCTAAACCATTGCACCAACAGTAAGTGAACCCACGGACTCCGACCAGTAACAGGTGTTCATCGTTGTGACGTAGGCTATGTGCTACCATCGCTACGCGATTCCAAAACATGGGCGAGACGCCCATGCCACGTTGTCGGCCACTTCACACACCCTACGACTACTTCCGTGTTTTCCGTGTATTCCGTGGTTCACTCACCAGGACTACGAAAAACACATCACCTCGGAAGTACACGAATCGTCGCTGAGACCCCGCTAGGTTGGTTGCGGCTTTTAACGCTGGCGGTGATCGATTGCGAATCCGTGGTGTCGTGCCGCAGCTGCAGCATGACCGAGAAGGAATCTCGCGGTCGGAAATATTGAATCGGAGTCAATTCAACCACGTCTTTGCTATCGGACAATCGGTGGTCCAACCCAGGAGCTTGAACCGAGATGAGCTTTGCCCCTGCGGGGATCGTAAAGGAAATGGCAACCTTCTGATCGGGCTGCGGAAGAAGATTGCTCACCTTCAACTCATAGCTAATGATCTCTCCGCGACGAATCTGTTGAACCAGTGGTTGCACCGAAATGGCAAGGTTCCCATCGTTTGCAACCCCCGACCCAATCTCCGGTCTTGCGCTGCTCCCAGGCATACCACTTAAAGGAGGAAGGGGGGGCATTGTGGGCAAGGCTCCGTTCGGAGGGTTCGAACCGCCCGGTATCGGCGGCATCACATTAGGAGGCCCAGGTGGAGGCATTGTACTGGGGGGTGGGGTTCCACCACCAGGGAAGCTCCCTCCTGGAAGATTGCTATTGGGAAGATTGCCACCAGGGAGATTTCCGCCTGGGAAACTGCCAACAGGTGGACTTCCAGGAAGTATGCCTCCTGTGGGTGGAGGTGTGGTGGAAGGACCGCTGCTCGGTGGAGCAACATTTGCAACTCCTCGCACCGAAGTCGATGCGGTCGCAAGGGTTTGCCCCATTGATTGGGCTGAGGCACGGATGCCGAGGTCCCCCTCCCGTTGAACGACGAACCTTGGCTCGAGTGCGACGGATTGGCCTGGAGCAAGTACGCTAAGCGAATGCGCTACGCGCGTATCCCCCGACTCCGCATGGAACAAACCAGGGGTGCTCTCGAGCTGGATCTGAAGATTGCTGATCGCTTGGCTCCCTTGGTTCGTAACAACGCAGTCGAAGAGTGCGAAAGAACCGACAGAAACCTGCGATTGATTCGGCTTGGGTGCAAATTGCAATGTAACCGACGCCCCCTCGACCAAGGTTGGAACGGTCTTCTGCTGTTTGATATTCGGACTCGCCTGCAAATCAAAGATGATGCGTGCATCCCCCGCAGAAGTCGGGGTCACTTGGATTGCGACCTCGAACGTGTTGCGAGGTCCGAGGCTTCCGATCTGATCCCAGATCAACGCTTGATTCGATCGACGACTTGGATTGTACGACGTGAAATCTACGTTCATTCCTACAGGGATCGTGGCGGTTACGATCACATTCTCGGCAGGCAACCCACCGATGTTGGAAACCTTCACGAGATACTGAATCGGTTGCCCTGGAGCTGCTCGATCGGGCCCCATCGCGTCGAGAACTAACTCCGGAGCGTTCCAAGTAACCGAGGTTGTCGCGCGAGCCAACGGGAGTTCTGGCATGTTCTCGCTAACTTGGGCCGGGCGAATAATCTCGACTTCGATCATCGCGGTCCCACTCTTGGGAACACTAAGTCCGGTCTGCAGATTATCGAGGCGACGCAGGTAGACTTGCGCCATACCATTTGCATCTACTCGTGACTCGATCATATCCATCAGTTCCCCGGGAGGACGGGATGGATCGTTTCCTTGCGATACGAATCGAGCAAACTCAGGATTCAAACTTCGATAACGAACGATCCAATCGGTCGCCGGAATGAAGTTATCGCTTCGAAGTACTTTCGTCGCAATCGGCACCGGAGCATCGGTGTTGACCACTTGCGGTTGCGGGAAGTCCCAGCTGGCATCGATCCAATAGATCGTCGCCGTCTGTCGACGTTTATCCCATACATCGCTATCGGGGGCGAGGACGGTAACTTTGGAGACACCTTCCGAAGGGCTCGTCAAACTGACCCAGGTCTGCCCTTTTCGAATAGGCAGATCGTCCGATTGATCTGCTGTCCCTTTCGTGATGACGCCTGGTTCGCGACTCGTACGCCCTCGCGCATAGTCGACTCCGAGCTTCTCCACTTTGGGGCCGGTCGAGGTCGTTTTCCAAAAGGACTGCCGTTGCCCTTTTGCATCGTCCCCTACCTCCACGATTTGCCCCACGCTTTCGGGTGCGAGCATCCACTCGATCGCTTCCCCGGTAACGAGGCTCCCATCTTTGCCGCAGACGCCAGCCAAGACGATCACTTCACCCCCGACAGGGGCGACCAATCGATTTGGAGTAATCAAGAGTTCTCCGCATCTTCCTCGTTCTTCTTCAGCCGCTTGAGCTGCAGCTCTCTTTCCGAACAAGCAACCTTTTCCAGAGAGACACCCTTGGCAAAGTTTCTTCTCCCCCGTCTGCGTACATTTCGGAGGTGTCGGTGGATGCTGATAAGCGGGAGCGGTGCTTGGATAGCCGTTGTTTGGATCGTGCGGATTGACGAACTGCAACGGTCGATTGAAATCAAAGAGTCGATTCCCGGTGGTATCGATCGCTGGCAAGGAGAGGGTTTGACAACCCGTTGCACCGAAGAATGTCGCGAGTACTACAATCCAGAATGGAAGCGATAAAGGAGTGGTGGCTCCCTCGCGTCGTCTCCATTGCAGATTGAGTTTGGTAAACATCCCGTGTTACTCTGCGAATCATTCGTTCCATGGAATAAAAAAATCCCTGGGGGAATGTAGCCCGCCATTCGTGGCAGGAGGAAGAATTGCGAGCGGAAACTGCAGGATAAAGAGAGTGGCGTTCGGGTTGTAGGGAGCAATGTAGAACGGAATTCATTCCGTTAAACAACGTCTCCAATCAAAGCCCCTAACCGCACGGTGAGCCTGTCACCAACTCAGGGCCGTTCAAGCCTCCCGCTTGTGGTGAGAGGCTCTCGCTGCATAACGGGGCCTTGGGGCAGCCCTGAGTTGGGAAGTTGCAATGCGTTCATTGGGGGCAGGAGTTGGAAGCGGCGGTTAACGGAATAAATTCCGTTCTACATTGGCCTCCATTCAAAGCCCCTAACCGCACGGTGAGCCTGTCACCAACTCAGGGCCGTTCAAGCCT
>CAYMXM010000331.1:5755-5927 GCA_964394065.1 uncultured Pirellula sp.
CCCGCTTGTGGTGAGAAGCTCTCGCTGCATATCGGGGCGCTGGGGCTGGCCTGGGCAGTCAAAAAGTGGGTGTTGACACGAAATTTTGAGGGTCCAGATTTATTCCTATTTAACTGCAGGGGACGCGGAGGAGAACTCGAGGATAAGTTTTGCATCCTCTGATATCCCGAAG
>CAYMXM010000332.1:0-5926 GCA_964394065.1 uncultured Pirellula sp.
CCGAAAATCACAACCCGTGGCGTAAGCGAGGGACAGCGCTGGCAATCAGGCATCCCATCCAAGGTCTCACAGCACGCCCTTCGTGCCTCTGGGGCGTGCCACCCGGCGCCCGAGATATTCCCGACAAGGGCTACGTTCACTCGCGACGCTATCCCTCGCTAACGCGTCGGGTTGTGATGGGGGGACGCTTCGCGTCCGCCCCTTGACACCGATGCGTCGTCCGCCCGCGGCTATGTGCTGCCATCGCTACGCGATTGAGAACCGGAACCAATCCGACGTTCTATCCCTCGCTTACGCCACGGGTTATGATGGGCGGGACGCCCATACGCTTCTAACCGATGCACAAATCTTGCGCAAAGACAATTCCCCACAACACCAACGCCTTGACCGACCACCACGACTTTCCGGGCAAATGCTACTTTCCGAGCAAACACTGGAGCCGTTGGGGATCGAATCGGAGGATTGGGGCGGGGCTGGAAAGAGCTGGAAACTCCCTCCTCGCGATTTGGGCTCTCTCCGCAAATTCGGGTGGCTGATCGTCATACCCTTTGTGATTGCGATTCCTTTCGTCGTCTCCTTTCTCGGTTTCTTTTATTCGGTCCTCTCCAGCTTGGGAAAGCAGAACGAGGAGCCGATCGAGTGGGTGATGGTGATCGTCGCGGGGGTTCTCTCCTTGGTCTTCCTGATGGGTGCGTGGCAGTTTTTGAAACTAACCTCGGCTGCGAGAGCGGTTTTGAATCAAAAGTCGTATAGCAGACTCATGCTGGACGAAACCAAGCTCGTTGCGACCGAGCATCTCGGGTTGCTCAAATGGAAGCGAAAGTTTCTCGCCCCCAAAACGATCGAGCGACTTTTGATCGTCTCAGTAGCAGAGTGGATAAAACTCCGTGGAGTGCGCGACAAATCGGGGGCAAAGGAAATAACGCTCCCCTTTCCTGAATCGGCTCAATACTCTCTCTTGGCGATCAGCCCTTCTCCGAACAAGCCGACTCCAATTGCCATCGCCTATTCATTGCCGGTTCTGCAAGCATTGCAAGCCGATGTTGCCAAGGTGCTGCAGTTGCCGAATGATGCTGTTGTGACAAGGGGCGACAGTCCGATGCTTGAGGGAGCGTTACTGAAAGCTGGTTTAGTCGGCAACACTGGCCAGGGAGCTGGGCAAAGCCTTTCGGAAGAGCTCCCAATTACGCAGCCGTCTGGTTCGACGGTTGTAGTGACTCGTCGGGAGGATGGAGTTACGTTCCAGATCCCCAAGCAGGGGCTTGCAACCGCTCGAGGGCTTTTGCTTTTTGCGATCCTTTGGATGGGCTTCTCCGCAGTGATAGGGGTGGGAATTCTCTATTCGATTATCTCCGAGGGGAAAGGGATTGGAGAGATCCTAGTGCCGGCCCTTTTTGTTAGCTTCTTCGAACTAGTCGGAGTTGGGTTGCTACTCGGGGGGATTTATCAAGCGACCTGCACGTCGACGGTAGCGACCAGTCATGGAATGCTTTTCGTTTCGACCACTTCGATCTTTGGAAAGAAGACGCGGCAGTGGGAGGAAGAAGAGATCTCGACGATCGAGTGCATGCCCTCTGGGACTCGCGTCAATGATCGCCCCATCATGCATCTGGAGATCGTTGGCCACGATGGGAAATGCTTTGGGGCCTTATCTCAACTGACCACCGAAGAGATCGAGTGGATCGCTTATGAATTGAGAAAGTGCTTGAACATTCTCAGCCTCGACGAGCAGGATGAAGAAATGTAGAACGGAATTCATTCCGTTAACCGCCGCCTCCAGCTCCTGCCCCCAACGAACGCATTGCAACTTCCCAACTCAGGGCTGCCTCAAGGCCACGGATGCAGCGAGAGCCTCTCACCACCTGCGGGGGGCTTGAACGGCCCTGAGCTGGTGGCAGGCTCGCCGCGCAGGTAGGGGCTTTGAATGGAGGCGTTGTTTAACGGAATAAATTCCGTTCTACTTTACTGGTTGCTGATAAACCGGATCTTGGGTTGGGTTGAAGAGATCGGAGTTGTTTCTTGTTTGGCGACCGGATCGTTGGGATCGACCAAGCTGGGGGACCAACCTTGATTCGGGGTGAATCCCTGTGGGGAGCTCAACGGTACCGCTCGGTTTTGAATCGTACTTCCCCCGTTTCCTGAACCAGTGCTTCCTCCCCCCGTTTGAGAGGGAGCCGCTTCATTCGTGCTAGGGCGAAGCGTTGGTGGAACAGGCACCGGGCCACGATTCATCAAGGCTTGATCGATCAAGCTCGGGTTGGGATTGCTCGGAGCTCGCTGCAGCATGTGCGTGGATAGTTCATGAAGCGAAGGGGAACTCGGCTCATTGTTGTTCGGTTCCGAGCGAGTCTCCGCAGTACGAGGTTCAAACGGGCGCGGCTCTACCGCTGGGGATTCGATTGTCCGCGGAGTCAACCCGACAAAGTGGTCGGTTCCCGGTTTCTGAACCGAGGCTCCATTGAGGGTCGGCTGACGCATGGAATCGGGGTCTTGGATGGGAAGCCCCTGCCCGGGAACTCCGCCACCGATAGGAGGGAACTGTTGTGGATTGCTCGGGATGGATGGATAGGGATTGTTCGGAAGGACTGCACCGCCGTTGGTATTGGGCAAGACGGAATCGCTTCCAGCGTGCGGAGGTGGATAGGCTCCTGCAGGGGGAGGATAGCTTCCTGAGGGAGGTGGGTAAGACCCAGGGGATGGGGTTGTTGGAGTTGTGGGTACAGGAGTGTAAGTAGGGGGGCCAAGAGGTTGGACCGAAGTAGCTCCTGGGATGTTCGGGATGGTTGTTGGATTCGAAGGGATAGGGTTCGTCGACATCGGGTTCGACGGCATTGGGCAAACGCCGTTAGCGCATCCGTTCGGTGCGAACTGCGCTGTCGTTCCGTAGGAAGGTGGTACGTACGACGGAGTCGAATAGGTAGTGGTAGGGCTGAACGACGCTGCAGGGGCAACGCCACTTCCAACCACACCACTTCCAACGGGTTGGGAGCTAGGGATCGGAGTGATCGTCGCAGGGGATGTGTACGACGGGATCGGCCCGCCGGCAGGGACTACTGCGCTCGGATAGGGAGTTGCAGTCGCATAGGGAGCGGCAGGGTAAACGGGGGTTGGTAGTTGGGTTGTTGGGTAAGGAGCTGTCGGGTAGGGAGGAGCTGCGTATTGTGCTGCATAGGGTGCAGCTGCATACGGAGCCGTGGGGTAGGTGGGTGGGGCGACTTGAGGGGAATTGATTGTCGTTAATGGCAACGAAGTCGACGGCATTCCCATGGAGGAGCCGGTCGTGCCGAGCGGAGCGTTGAGGGGTGCTCCGTTGGGGGGCAATTGTTGAAAACCGGGATAGTACGGATTGTTGCTCACTCCGGCTGGGTAGTATCCAGGACCGGTGATGCTAGGCCAGCGATTCGCTTGAAAGCCGTAGTCCCCTAGCAAAGGAGCGGGGGCGACCAAGGGAACTCGTTGGGCTTGGTATTGAGTCGAGGTGCAAGGCTGCAAGCTGGTAACGGTCGTTCCCGTGCGTGGGTCAAAGCTTGTTACCGGGCGATAATAGGTAACGGGCGTGGGGGTCCACCGAGTGTCATAGGAAGCGGTAGGAAGATATCCCGCGACGGTTTGGGGGAAACCCAAGGGGATCGAGCCCGCAGGGAGGGTTCCTGCTGGGTTGGCTACCGGCTGTGCCGCATACGGTCCGTAATTCGCGACAACCGAAGCGTAGTTGGGAGGAGTTGCGTAGGTTGTAGGGGGGGCGACTTGGCCGACCGGGTAAGCTGGGTTTCTGCGGTTGAGGATCGAGTCCATGATCTGCCCCGCCGATGCGGTTTGGGCCATCGTCCCTACGGTGAGGCAACTCATGGCGATCCAACTAGCTAACTGCGTGCGCATGGACTGGGTCCTGAATGAATAGGGCTTTCGTCGCTCGGAATACGACGACGAGTTCTCGATGCTATCTGATGCCACACCCCCCGCTTGGGTCAATCAAAAGTTGACATCATTTGGAAAACGATGCTTAAATTTTGACGACTGGATTCCGGTCGTAGCGTCTATACGTTTTGCAACTTAGCAGATTCTGGCAAGAGAAATTGAGCATTTCTCCGTCGCGGGTACCGGATTCGGAGAAGCGACAGTTGGTTGTGCCGGTTAGGCAATTCGTTTGGACAGTCTCTAGCGAGTTCCCTACAATGCTGCAACGAAATACGTTGATTTTTTCACACTCTAGCCTGTCTAAATTGGAATGTCCTCGGAAACTCCTCCAGCCGATCAACCCCTCGAGTCCGTTCCGGTTTCGATGACTCCTTTGCAGCGCTTCGAGGAGTATCTTCAAAGCAAAGGACTCCGGAATACCGAGCAGCGCAAGCATTTACTGGAGCAGGTATTCAATCGGCATGCTCATTTCGATGCGGATCAATTGATCGATCAATTGCCAGCCAAGGGGACCGCCAATTACGTCTCCCGTCCGACGGTTTATCGGACGTTGCGCGAGTTTGTCGATGCGGGTTTGTTGCACCGATTTGAGTTGGATGGTCGAAGTGTTTACGAGCATGACTATGGATACCCGCAGCACGATCACTTGTATTGCACGAAGTGCCGCAAACTGATCGAGTTTACGAGCGACGAGCTATTGCAAATTCGAGAAGAGGTCGCGAGGCAGTTTAAGTTCCGCGCGAAAGAGCACAGGTTCATCGTGCATGGAGTTTGCGATGAATGCTCCCGGAAACGATCGCGGGGAAGACGGCAGGATCGGGTGTAGTTGGGGGGGGAACCACGGAAGATGAGGCTTAAGGGATAAGGCTTACATCGTTTCTATTGCATTTACCTTCGCACACAAAGCGACCACGGAACACACCGGAAGTGTAGTTAGCACCGGCGAATTTCAACTTGGTTTTTGTTTCTAGCACTTCTACCCCTCGCCCCCAGCCCCTCTCCCCGAAGCGGGGCGAGGGGAGCGGGAATCTAAAGCGCGGCGCGTGCCCGGCCTAAAGCAGGGAAGTATTTCGGGAGAGTTCCTTACACCTTACCACTTACACCTGGCCCCTTACACCTGGCCCCTTAAAACCAATCCGCCTCTCTTGAGCTCATAGCATGTTTGCATTTGGTTGGCTAAATCGGACGAGTGGGTGACGACGATGAGGATTCGCTTTTCTTCTTCTTGAATTGCGAGCAACAGATCGGTGATTCTTTGCGAGTTTTCTTCGTCCAAGTTTCCGGTCGGTTCATCGGCGAGAACGACGAGTGGTTTTAACAAGAGGGCTCGGGCGATCGCGACTCGGCCACGTTCCCCTCCCGAAAGTTGGCTTGGGAGATGGGTGAGACGATGCTGAAGTCCCACTCGTTCCAGTAGTTCGATGGCCCGTTCTCGAATAGATGGATCGAGTCGACCTTGAGCAAGCCCCGGGAGGAGGGTGTTTTCTAAGACACTCCACTGAGGGAGGAGGTGATGGTCTTGGAAGATGAATCCAATACGGTTGTTTCGGAAAGCGGCTTGGGCCGACTCGGTGAGGGTGAAGGGATCTTCCCCGGCGATCGTCAGCGTTCCCGAAGTTGGAGGATCGAGCACGCCGAGAATTTGCAAGAGGGTCGACTTCCCACATCCGCTCGGTCCAACAATCGCAACGTTATCTCCACCGCTGAGCTCTAGGTCGATCCCATCCAGGATGACGAGGTCTTCAGCTGGAGTCGGGTAGGATTTGGTGATGTTCTTCGCAACGAGATTGCTCATCGGATGGGATGGAGTGTTAGTGTCGATGGGATCGGACAAGCAGCTCTGGCGTAAGGTGTGTGAAGTGGTCGCGGTTTCCATCTCAGATTCAGCGTGCATAACGAGTATCGTTTCCATCACAACCCGTGGCGTAAGCGAGGGACAGCGTTGCGAGTGCACCTAGCCCTTGTCGGAAATATCTCAAGGGTGGCAGGCCCCTGAGGCACGAAGGGC
>CAYMXM010000333.1:0-5922 GCA_964394065.1 uncultured Pirellula sp.
CTCGCCCCGCTTCGGGGAGAGGGGCCGGGGGTGAGGGGTAGAAGTGTTAGAAACATCGGCTACGTTGGCGGGTCCCAGCCCGAGCCACCTTGGGGGCCAGCCCCCAAACCCCCGAGGTTTTCCAAGCATAGCGCCGGTGTTCGAATGATTTCAAATCCGAAAGCTTCTTCCGCTCCCCACCGAATTTATTCGGTGGAAGCCAGAAGCCTTGTGTACTCGAATAGGCCAATTGAGCCTTCGGGGAGTTTAAAACCTGGGAAAATTTCTTTTCATCAGGCCACCCGCAGCCCCTCTCCCCTAAAAGGGGCGAGGGGAGCGGATATCTAAGCCGCTCCGCTACTATTCGTAAGATTCGTTCGATTCGTGGTTCTCTTCTTCCACGAACCTCTCGCCGCGACAGCCCTGGCAACCAGGCATCCCATCCAAGGTCTCACAGCACGCCCTTCGTGCCTCAGGGGGGGAACTCGGCGTCAGATATTCCCGGCGAGGGGCCACGTTCACTCGCGACGCTATCCCTCGCTAACGCCACGGGTTGTGATGGGGGACGCTTCGCGTCCGCCCCCTTAACACCAATGCGTCAGATCAGTCATCGTGTGTGTGAAGTCGACCCCCGAGCCATGGTGGTTCTTTGTTATCATATGGAAGTGAAAGTCCATTGTTCTCCCCCTCTCCATGTCATCTACCCGGAATGCTCTCCTCCTTCACCAAAAACATCGGAACTCGATTAGCCACCGTTCCTCTCGCTCTAGCCCTTTCCCAAACTCTAAGCTTCGCTGACGAACCGTTGCAAATCTCGGGAATCTACCCGCAGCTTGCGATGTTCAACGATCAACAAGAATGTGGAACCGGAGCGGTTGTCCCGTGGGGAGATCGTCTCTGGGCGATCACGTACGCTCCACACAAGCCTAACGGTTCCACCGATAAACTCTACGAGATTACTCCCGATCTACGGCAGATCGTTCGTGAAGAGAGCATCGGTGGGACTTGCGCCAACCGGATGATTCATCGCGAGTCGAACCAACTTTTCATCGGCCCCTACGTGATCGATCAGCAGCGGAATGTAAGAGCGATTCCTTTCTCGACTATGTTCGGACGCCATACGGGAACAACTCGCCACCTGATGCATCCCGAATCGAAGGTCTACACGATGACCATGGAAGAGGGGCTCTATGAGATCGATGTCAACACGTTGCAGGTGAATACCCTCTATCACGACGAAGCGGTCCCGGACAAGGAACCGAAAGCGAATCTCCCCGGCTACCATGGGAAGGGACTCTACACTTCCCAAGGCCGACTCATCTATGCCAACAACGGGGAGCGAGGGAACGAGGCTCGTACCAACCCACGCACCAGCAGCGGGGCTTTGACGGAATGGAAGGAGGGGGAATGGAGCATGGTCTTGCGAAACCAGTTCACCGAGGTCACCGGACCGGGGGGGATCTATGGGAATGCGGACGATAACCAACCCGTCTGGACGATTGGTTGGGATTACAAGTCACTCCTTTTGATGTGTCTCTCGGAGGGAGAATGGCACCGTTGGAGACTCCCTAAAGCTTCTCACAGCTACGACGGCGCTCATGGGTGGAATACCGAATGGCCTCGCATTCGCGAGATCGGTGAATCGGATCTGTTGATGACGATGCATGGAATGTTCTGGCGTTTTCCAGCTCAGTTCAATCCGAAGCAATCGGGAGGGATTGCGCCTCGAAGTCGCTACCTCAAGGTGGTGGGGGACTTCTGTCGATGGAACGATCGCATCGTCCTCGGATGCGACGATACCGCGAATAGCGAGTTCTTGAACAAGCGAAAAGCCAAAGGGACCATCGCTGCTCCTCAATCCCAATCCAATCTTTGGTTTCTCCAACCTGAACAACTCGACTCCTTCGGTCCAGCCAATGCCAGCGGTGGTGTTTGGCTTAACGAATCGGTCGAGGCTAACGTTGCCTCCGACCCGTTTTTGTTGAACGGGTTTCAGCGTAGCGTCCTCTTCATCCAACACGACTCCGAATCGCCGATCGAAGCATCGATCGAAGTTGACCTGTTGGGAAACGGCGAATGGACCCTCCTGAAGAAAGTGGTTGCGCAACCGGGGCGTTGGAATCATTGGAACTTAAACGCCGAGCAACGGGCAAACTGGGTGCGACTCCAAGTTTCTTCCAACGTCCCATCGATTTCCGCTTGGTTCCATCTATCCGATCAGGATTTAAGGACCGACTCCAGGGAGGCAAAGTTCGCTGGGATCGCGACCGAAAGATCTCAAGAGATCGTTGGAGGAACGGTTCGAGCGCGAGGAGGGAATAAAAGGACATTGCATTTTCACGCGATGAGTATTGCGGGCGAATCGATGGAATCGATAGGGCTTTACTCGCTCGACGGAAACCTCCAACTGACTCGCTCCGACGATGCGGAAGCCCTCGCTTTTGAAAAAGAGAATGCCGCCATTCCCGAAGGTGCGATCGAGTTCGACGACGCATCGGTTCTTTACATCGACGATCAAGGGAAGCGATGGCGAATTCCTTATGGCGGGCAACGGAGTCTAACCAAGCAAGCACCCTATCGGGTTTGTCGTGAAGTTGCCACGGAACGGGATTTGTTCAATGCGGCCGGAATCTTTTACGAGCTCCCAGCGGAAAACGCCGGAGGCTTTTCCAAGGTTTCCCCCGTCGCGACTCACAACTTGCGCATCACCGATTACTGCTCTTATCGAGGACTCTTTGTCGTGAGTGGCATCGATCTCGGGAGTTCTGCCACATCGAAGCATCTGATTCGCAGCGACGATGGCAAAGCGGCGTTGTGGGTTGGAGCCGCCGATGATTTGTGGAGCCTTGGAAAACCGCGAGGTTCCGGAGGACCTTGGATGAAGACTTCGGTGCAACGCAATGTTCCGTCCGATCCCTATTTGATGGCCGGTTTTGAGTACAAAGAACTCACGTTGTTTCACAATTCTTCGAAACCCGTCGAGTTCACGATCGAAATCGACCCGACGGGAGATGGAGACTGGGGGACCTATACGATTCAACCCGTTGCCGCGGGAGAAACCTTCCGATACCAGTTTCCTCCCGGAGTAACCCCACGCTGGATGCGCGTCGTCGCCAACGCGAGTTGCGAAGCGACCTGTCAGTTAAGTTACTGATTTTGTCCGTGGTGAAGCGATGCGTAGTAAGCGGTAAGGGGCGAGTATGGGCTGTTTGGCCGATGCGTAAGCGAGGCCGAAAATCACAACCCGTGGCGTAAGCGAGGGATAGCGCTGGCAACCTGACATCCATCCCAGGTCTCGCAGCACGCCCTTCGTGCCTCAGGGGCGTGCCATCCGGTGCTCGAAATGTTACCAACAAGGGCAACGTTTACTCGCGATGCTATCCCTCGCTTACGCCACGGGTTGATGGGGGGACGCTTCGCGTCCCTCCTGAGGTGGTAGGCTTTTATTGAGTGCGGTGAGGCAGGAGCTGGATGCGTTGTTTAACGGAATGAATTCCGTTCTACATGGAGGGCAAGCCTCTGGCTTACTCCTTACTCCTTACCGCTCATCGCTTCTCTCAAAATAAAAACTCATCGACGGAGTCTTCGTAGACGGGGAGGTAGCGGTAGTAGACTTCCAAGGTCAAACAGCACATGGTCGTTATGTAGAGCCTGCCACCTTCGTGGTTGAAGGGATTGCCGTCGAGGTACCAGCTACCAGCCATATGTCCTTGTTGCACTTGGGTGTTGACGAGGAAATCTTGGAGAGTTTTATTCCATGTATCCCAGTGCTTCCCTCCGAGGTGAAACATGAACTGAGTCGCGTAATAGTTGTAGTAGACATCGTGCCGGCTTGGACCTAGTGCTGCGAAATGGTCGTTAGCACGGCGGATCCTGCTGTCGGTCAACGCAGCTCCTCTTAGCAATCGAATGAGATTGCCGATCGAGGACATCGAATCGGTAGGAGATTGCCCCGAGTAGACATAGAAATGTCCATTCACGTTCTTCGAGTCGACAAATTGATCCGTCCGTTGCAGGACATCCGTAGGGACGATCAGCTTCGCCGATGCGGCGCTCTTCAAGGCTAAGAGTTGCCAACTGACCACCGACAAATCGCCGGGTTGGCCAGGGTGGTATCTCCATCCCCCCAGCGTGTGTTGAGCCATACAGATGTAGTTGACCACGTTCTGGCACGGTTCCCGCAAGGAATCGTCCCCCGTCATTTGCAGGGCTTCGCAGAGGGCAAGTGTAGCGATCCCGTGTTCGTACATCTGCGCCCCGGCCGTTTCGTCCAACCAGCGGCTAGTCCCGTTGCTATGGGGTTTGAGACTTTGGAGAAGAAAGTAGATCCCTTTGGAGACATTCTCGCTGTACTCTCCTTCATGCATCGTGTGCCCGGCTCCCATGAAACAGAGAAGAGCCAACCCCGTCGCTGCGAATTCGTGTTGGTCCAGCCTGTCGATCCCGTGGGTACAAGTATTGTCGCATACTCCCATCCCCATGTTCCACGATCCGTTGTTCTTTTGATGCGCGGCGAGATAGGCTAGAGCCATTCGAACCGCTCTCTCACTTTGCGGTGTGGCACCGTACCCCTTCCCAGAACCTCCACCTCGTCCTGCTCCTTTTCCCGCTCCCTGCCCCCCAGCTCCTCCCTGTCCGAAGGTTCCTCGCAATTTCATCGATGTCCCGACAAATCCATCGAGTCCGACAGCGCTGGCGCCCGTCGCTGATTGAATCGTCTCGGTCAAGGTCGCAGGAGAAGAATGAGCGAGGCTACTGGCGGGGAGAGTATTCCCCAACTCGACGGTGGTACTGACATCGGGCAACGAGAGCGAAGCGGCTAATTCAGAAATGTCGCTCGCAGGGGCCTCGCTCAGCGCAGCCGCATCTCCCGTGTTGACACTTTCCAATCCCCCATCCCCTCCCTGGAGGTCCATTCCATCGGAGGTTCCTGAGCCTCCCCCGAAGATATCCGGCTTGCCCCCGGTCCCATTCCCTGAAATCGTCAAAAGTGCAAAAAGCAATAGAATCATCAGATGCAGCACAAAGCTACAGAGACTAGCGATCCATTGGTTTTTGAACTGAAACAAACTCAAGTTAGCTCACCCTTGCGGATTGGAACGTCGGAGCGGGAGACCACTCTAGACGACTCTCCATCTCATTGTAGAAATATACCCCTGGAAATCATTCTATCGGCGAACAATTGAAACGGGAGTGCAATCGATGGGGAGTATCTATAGGCTTGGGCAAGGGACGGTCGTTTCCTTTCGTGGCCCCGACCGTTGGAAGGTTCTCAACAACCTTGCAACTCAAGATCTCCGAGAACTCTCCACCGGAAGCGCGCGCGAAACCTTTATCACCGATCCCAAGGGAAAGACGTACGGGCATGGGATCGCGTTGGGGCTCGCTGACGCGCTCCTTTTTATCACCGTTCCCGATCAGGCCTCCCGACTCGTCCCCCATTTCGATCGATTTATCATCATGGAGGATGCGACCGTCGAAGATGTATCGGATCGGTACGCGCTATGGCTCGGGGAAGACCCATCCCTTTTTTCAGGAGTGAGCGAAGGGACTGGACTCTTGGTGCCGGCACCTTGGATTGGAAAGGACTCGGTCCTATGGCTTACCGAAACCTCTGTCTCCACTGAATCGGTAGCGAAGCGAACGGGGCACGAGGTGATCGTGAGCGACCTCAAGGAACGAGATGCTTGGGAGCTAAACCGGATCGAAGCTTTTTGGCCATGGTACGGCCTCGATTTCGATGAACGAAATCTCCCCCAAGAGCTCGATCGGGACGAGCTGGCTATCTCGTTCAACAAAGGATGCTATCTAGGGCAAGAGACGATCGCCAGGCTCGATGCGTTGGGGCAAGTCCAAAAGAAGCTGGTCCGTCTCGACATAGACTCTTCGGCAAAGCTGGATCGCGAAGCCGCGAGCACGCTCACCCTTTATTCCCCAGGAAGC
>CAYMXM010000334.1:0-5904 GCA_964394065.1 uncultured Pirellula sp.
CACCACTAAACAATTCGCACCGCCCCGTTACACACTTCCCGTTTGACCAAAACACCAAGCTCTTCTTGAACCTTTCCGAACGGTATCAGGCACCTTTGAAAACCGCTGATGGTATTTCTCTGCCGCGCGCCTTCAGCGTGCTGCATCAATACATATCCCGAAGCTGTCGCGGAATTTCTTCTTGAAATTAGACCGCAGCTTTTCGTACTTGCTATTTGCGTCGAGAAGAGATTCAATATAGCAGTTGAAATTTAGCTCGAGAGATTTCAGCAACTCTACAGGATCGAGTATTACCGCACAGCAATCAGACCCATCCTTGTAGCGTACTGTTCCAGACGGGGCAGTTCGTACAATGTTGGGCTCATGGTCCATCTGGCAGTACGGAGGGATATGAGCTTCGTGAAGAATTCCGCAACGAAATCCATAGTAGAGCGCCTCTGCTGGATTGGTAATATCTTTAATCTTGCCTTTTTTGTTTTTCGGATCTCGGCGGATATTTGCTGGTAGGGGGGAGGCGAATTGCGGCCACTTAGCTTTGACGAAGTCGATAAACACCGAGGCGCTTGATTTATCAGCGCCATGCTCAAATTGGGCGAGAGTGTCAATCAAAAGACAATCGAGTGCAGCAACCGAAAATGCATTGTGCCAGCAAAGGGCAAGCGTGTTTGCTGGTGCAATATACCATTGTTCGATCCTGGCTCTGAACGCCTCGATAACGGACCCTAATACAGTCCAGTTGATTTCGACGTAACGAATGTCGCGAGCAAAGTAACGATCATGAGACTGGACCGGCTGGTAAAACATTGCACGTTCTTACAAAAGCACTGGAAGCACTCCGTACTTCCTCGATAAAATTCGTAGCCTCAGTAGGCCCGGAAATAGGAGTCGATTATAACTTGGGCAATGTCTTGGTCAAGCGGGTTGGTCGATCGAGAAGGTTCTGTCTGCCTGTAAAGAGAATCCGCTCTACTCCTTCGGCATCCGATTAATTTTATACGTCAGGCGTTTGCCTGAAGCCGTTCCAGGTTCTATCTCCGGAAATCGTTTGCTTCCCTTTTCTTGGTTGCATTCTGGACACGCAGGGACAAGATTCTCTTCACAATCTCGACCACCTTTAGAAAATGGTATTCTATGGTCCAAGTGCATGTTTTCGCCGCGCCAATCACGTAACGCAAGTCCGCAATAATAGCATTTCTGGCCATATCTCAACCAAATAGCACGCCTAACTTTTATTGGCTGTCGCTGGCGCTGTCTTGGCAAGTCATTCGCCACTTGGTCTGGATTGCAATTTCCATCTCGCTCGACGTTCTCGACGATGCGTCCATTGGAATTTGGATGCAGCTTCGCCTCCCAACTTCTCGGCCCGGTATAATAGGGGGTATCATCTACCTTTAATGGGCGGCTAAGCCACCTGCGCAGAATAAATGCAGTAACAACTGAAGTGATCATTAGTATTTCCGCACTCGCCATACTTAGCAACAAATACGTGGCGGCCAGATACTCTGCAAAGGATGAACTTAATCGTGTTTCCGCACTCAGCAACCTTAGTATCAAATACGCGATATAGCAGAAGGCAACAGTCACGATTCCGATGACAGCAATCTTTGCTCCTGTTTTCCAGACCTTTAGGACCGTTTCAGGTGGTCCGTAAACGGTCCCTGAACTGCATAGCGCTCCGGCGAGAGAAAGAAAAATCGTTAGAAGCAAATTATGCGTGAATAACCAAGTGGTCATCACCGTGAGGCTACTAAGAGCGAATACCAGAAGAGCTCGAGCGAAGGGGGCCAATACTTCATTGGGGTGCGGGACTGGCTCTTCGTTTGTCTCAGCTTGGATATTCACGGTTTTCGTTTTCAATCGAAACTATGATTGGGGCATGCCAGGGGCGAACGCAAATTCTGGGCAGCTTAGGGGGAATAACGAAGGATGGAGCGGCGTGAACAAACGTGTAGTAACAGAAAAACGCAGGAAACGCGACAAAAAACAGACCTGATCATCTGAATCCGCCGCAAAACGAGCCAGTCATTACAAAAAATGATAGCTTTAAGTGTCGATTATGCAAGAATACTAGTGTGCGTTTGCCCTGGGACATACTCCCCCAGAAGACCCAAATCCAATTCTAATCCTTTGTCAACGGTTTCGCAAGCGTCGCCACTTGATGGAACGCAGTGCGAACAGGGGGAGCGACCGGTACCGGGCACCTTCAACAAGCTTTCGGTTGGTGCTAGGCACCTTCTCGCAGTTTTTTTGGGAGCTCATCGGTAGAAGCTGGGCATGGTTTTGCTTTGGCAAGCGATAGCCCTAGCTGGTTCAGTTCGCTCACTTCTCGAAGGCGTCGAGAGATAGCTTCGCTGGACATGTCAACCTCCGAGCCTCTTACCCTCTCCACTTGAGTTGGTCGATTATTCCCCATGAGGATCAAATCCAAGATTCTTGATGTCTAACAGATCTACATCCCGTCCAGACGCTCGTTTCATCTCCACGAGCCCCTCAAGGGAAACCGAACAAATACGCAATCCATCCCAATCGAACCACTGGCGCTTGCTCCATGCAATGGTATCTAGCCTCTTCGGTACCAATAGATCTAAAATTCGAAAATCATTTCCTTCGATCTTCAGTACCCGGTACACATCGGAATCCGTAAACGGGATACGTCCTGATTCATCGATGAAGCCTGCTTTTGCTGCTGCGGCTCGCGCACGTCCTAGCGAATCCGACGGGACGAGGAAATCAATATCTTTCGTGAATCGTGGATACCCATGGATAGCGACCGCCATCCCGCCACAAAGGGCATATTCGATGTTCTCTTCGTTGAACAACTTAACGAGATCCCGAAGTTCCGATTCAAGCGTCTTCACAACCTGTCCGCCAGTTTCTACTTGCGTCTCCGAATATTACAGGGGGATTCATGAGTTCCAAAGCATGACGCGATTCTAATCGGTGAAGCCATGGGAACAATTATGCCCCAGTGTTTCAAACAGTGCCACCCGGCGCCTGATTCCCGACAAGGGCTACGTGCACTCGCGACGCTGTCCCTCGCTTACGCCACGGGTTGTGATGAGGGGGGGACGCTTCGCGCCCCCCCTTAACACCGATGCGGGGCAAGATCGGTGTTAAGGAATCCAAATAATGGCGGTACGATATAGGATCGGCATAATTGGGCGAAATGGTAGTGCCCCTTAATGAATGGTACGTAATGTGCTCTGAGATCATGTTCGCACCACTTGGCTGCCAAACCACCACAATCTACTTGTCTAATTGAAAACGGATAGGAATCAACGAAGATGCTCCTCTACCTACTTTTTCTAGTCCCCCCCATGCTCTTGGCGTTTTGGGCGCAATGGCTCGTGCAGTCGAACTACAAGAAGATGGCAAGAGTTCCTGCCCGCCTTTCTGGGGCGGAAGCCGCGCGTCGCATCCTGGACTCCAACGGACTTTACAACGTGCCGATCGAGCAAACACCGGGGCACCTTTCCGATCACTATGATCCTAGCACCAAGGTCGTTCGACTGAGTCCCGAGGTCTATCAAGGGCATTCGATGTCGTCGGTCGGAATCGCCGCCCACGAAGTAGGGCACGCGCTGCAAGATGCGAAGAACTATGCTCCGTTGGTCGTTCGGAACTTGGCGGTGCCTATCGCTGGTTTCGGGAGCTCTATGGCTAGCATTTTGATCATGGCGGCTTTCGGACTCATGTTTGCTGGGTTGAGCAAGCTGGCGTTGCCTGCGCTGCTCCTAGGGATTGTCGGATTTTCCGCGGTCGTCTTTTTTCAATTGGTCAATCTCCCTGTCGAGTTCAATGCCAGCTCTCGCGCTAAAGACGAGCTCGTGGGATTGGGGCTGATCTCTCCGAGCGAGCTTCCTTACGTGGGCAAGGTTCTCAATGCGGCCGCGTTGACCTACGTCGCGGCAACATTGCAATCGATGGCAACCCTCGCTTATTATGTTGTTCAGTTCCTCCTGTTGAGCGGTGGTGGGCGATCGCAAGATTCTTGATCGTTCGATATTGCCCCAAACTGGGGAACATTTGCTAGAATTCCGGCTCAATGCGACTACGACCCTCGATGTTTTGAGCACGGAAATGACCACACCGATCCGAATTTATAACACCCTCACCAAGACCAAAGAACCGCTTCAAACCGTTCAGCCTGGAAAGGTGGGGATGTATCTTTGCGGGCCTACTGTCTACGCAGAGGCCCATATCGGCCACATGGTCGGCCCTGTGATCTTCGATACGATCAAACGGTATCTGGTCTATTCCGGATACGATGTTACCTGGGTCGTCAATATCACCGACGTCGACGATAAACTGATCAACAAGTCGCGAGAAAAAGGAATCTCTATGTTCCAGCTCGCGACACAAATGACAGCCGATTACTTGGCCAATCTTCAATCGCTAGGGGTCGATCAGATCGACCATATGCCTCGCGCCACCGAAAATATGGAGGAGATCATCCGGTTCATCCAGGAGCTGATCGCCAAAGGCTTCGCCTACGAGAGCCAAGGGGATGTCTATTTCGATGTCCTAAAAGATTCTCAGTACGGTCGCTTGAGCAACAGAACGGCCGATGCACAGCAGGGCGAAGGTGGCGAGACAGCAGCTCGCAAGCGTTCTCCCGGCGACTTTGCCTTATGGAAATCCTCTAAACCTGGAGAGCCGAGCTGGTCGAGCCCGTGGGGAGAAGGACGCCCAGGGTGGCATATCGAATGCTCGGCGATGAGCCGGCGAATTTTAGGAGAAACCTTTGACATCCACGGTGGAGGGCTCGATCTGGTTTTCCCCCACCACGAGAACGAACTAGCCCAAAGCCGTTGCTGCCACGGCAAACCGATGGTGAATTACTGGCTCCACAACGGCTTGATGCGCGCAGACGCTGAAAAGGGGAAGGTCGGTGGCAAAAGCGATCGGGACTCAGAGGCTGAAACCGTCAGCTCCGAAGATGCGAGCTCCGGTAAGATCTCCCGTTCGAAGGGGGCCGGGGGCCTTGCGAAACTGATCGAACATCATACCGGCGAGCGAATACGTTTCTTCTTACTTCGCTCCCACTATCGTTCGACGACCGTTTTTGGAGAGGGGCCTCTAGAAGAAGCTGGTGCCTCTCTGGAGACCTTCTATCGTTTGATCCAACGCTTTGAGAAGATCGCGGGAATCTCGTTCTACGATCGTGAGGCGTTGCCGATTCGTTATCGTCGAGACGAGTTCACCCCGCCGGTTTCAAAGAATCCGGTAGTTGCCGAAATCGTACAACTTCGGGAGTCGTTCCTCGCGAAAATGGACGACGATTTCAACACCGGCGGCGCAATGGGGGACCTATTCGAGATGGTTCGCGCCATGAACCGCCTCATCGATAGCGAAGAGCTTGAGAACGAAAAGAAACGGACCGACGACGGGGTACAGGACCTCGTCTCAGGAATGACGATTCTCAAGGAACTGGGGTGGATTCTCGGGATATTTCTTAAGCCACCGAAGCAATCGAGCGGGAATGACGAAGCGGCTCAGCTTCTCGACGGAGTGATGCAATTGGTGATCCAGCTCCGAGCCGATGCCCGCGCGAAACGGGATTTCGCCGTCTCCGACGCCGTCCGAGACGGGCTAAGCAAAATTGGAATCGCATTGCAAGACGGCAAAGACGGAACGTCTTGGGAAGCGACTTGAGCAGGCTTGAGGAAGAAGAGGGCTTCGCCCTTAGTCTTGACTGCAGGTCAAGGAATGGCAGCCCATAGCTGGGCTGACGCATCGGTGTTAAGGGGTAGGACGCGAAGCGTCCTACAATCACAACCCGTGGCGTTAGCGAGGGATAGCGTCGCGAGTGCACGTAGCCTTATCGGGAACATCCAGGCGTCGGGTGACACGCCCCTGAGGCACGAAGGGCGTGCTGTGAGACCTGGGATGGATGTCTGGTTG
>CAYMXM010000335.1:0-5889 GCA_964394065.1 uncultured Pirellula sp.
TAGCCTGGGTCGCTGCGGAGGAAGACGCTCATGCCGAAGATCTCTTCGAACAACTCGCCCGATTGACGAACGGTCAACTGCTCCAAGGAAACATCTTCGATCCCATGCGTCGTGATAATCAATCGGTCTCCATCTCGGCGGCACCGAATGTTGTTGATCCGTTGCGATCGAGATTCGTCCAGCGCAATTGCGAGTCGGAGAATCGCTGCGAGCTTCGCTACCGCGACGCGGTCGCTCCGGTCGAGAGTCGCATACCCTTCGTGATCGGGCTGCGGGGAAGCGCGACGATGGTAGCGGACGATCAATGCGACCAACAGCAAGTCCTTCACCGAGAGTCCGAAAAGTTCGCTGTTTCGGATGATGTACATCGCGTGTTTGTGATGGCTTCGCGCATTGATAAAGTGCCCGATCTCGTGCAGCAGCGCAGCGAGATAAAGAATAAGCTCCATCCGCTGGTCCATTTGATGCTCTTCTACGAGCCCCGCGAAGAGCTTTCGCGATAAATTGGCGACGTGGCGAGCATGGGTTTCATCGAACGCCATCTTCCGCCCGAGGTTGATCGCCGAACGGATGATCTGATTCCGAAACTCCGCCGTCCAAGCATCACGAGCAGCCAGATCACTCAACAATCCGTCTCGCATATTGGTTTGTGCCACATGGATCTCAGGGACGTTGAACTCGCGAGCAAGATGGACATAGCTTACAAGAGCCGGCCAAAGCGTTTCCGCATCCCCGTAGCTCAGTCCGAACCGAGCGACCAAGTCCTCGACTTTCAGCCCGCCGATCATCTTGCTAAAGCTCGTAAGGTCTGGCAGGGAAATGCTATCGAGATTCTCGGCGAGTTTGGTTCCTTCCAAGTTCGCGGCTGCGAGTCGCATGTCTCCCCCCAATGCAACCATTTGAATCGGTTGCTCTGCATCGACATGTTCATAGATTTGATTGACAAATCGATGCACCTGAGCTTCGATGATCGTTCGCTGCTTCGCGAGAGAGGTGTTCAAGCGATCGACTTGTTCCAGGAGTCGCAGGGAACCGAGGCGGTAGGTGTTGGAGAAGAGAACATTACCTCCTCGAACGACGAGCATCTCCGTGCTCCCGCTCCCGACTTCGACGACGACCGTTTTCACCGAGGCAAGGGCCGGGGTTCCTTGCAGGAGAGGTTGAACCCCCATGTAGGTGATGCGGCTCACCTCCGCTTCGTCGAGCGATTCCACTTCGAACCCGGTCGCGATGTACATTCGGTCGACGAAGGCGAGTCGATTGGAGGCTTCCCGGACCGCGCTGGTGGCGACGACGCGCATCTGGTCGGCGTTGTAGATCCCGTACTCGCGCATCAAGCGACGGCAACTACGAAGGACCACCGCGCATTCTTCGATACTCTTCCGACTGATCTTCTGGGTGGAAAAGGTATCGCGCCCGAGGGAAACGTCCTGGCTGACTTCCTCAAGGATACGAACCTGGGAGGCCCCATCGATCTCGGCGATCGCCATCCTGACACTCGTCGCCCCGATGTCGACCACGGCGACCGTGCGGACCGTCTGCGCATTGGCGGGGGATGGGCTTCGAGGGGTAGCATCGGTCGACATGGAGGCTCCAGCCAGGGGGAAAGAGGAGTAGACTCTTGATCATACTCAACTTTGATGGAGAACCCCAGAGGATAGGAAAGATCGGAGCGGAAAACCAGGGGAACCACGAATCGAACGAATCAGGCTTGAGGCTTGAGGCTTGAGGCTTGAGGCTTGAGGCTTGAGGCACGAGCACGAGCACGAGCACGAGCACGAGCACGACGCGGAGAGCTACCGCTATGCGTGGTGAATAAGGTATCCGCTCCCCTCGCCCCGCTTCGGGGAGAGGGGCTGGGGGTGAGGGGGAGAAGTGAGATCTAATCTAAGCCATTGTTTACTAAGCCGCTGCCCCCTCATCCCCAGCCCTTCTCCCCCAAAGGGGGCGAAGGGAGCCGAAATCTTAAGTGCGCCGCGATCTCTCGCTAACGCCTGGGGTGTGATGGGGGGGGGCTGAAGGGCCATGAATTGGAGAGAGGCTCAACGTGTTGGTAGGGGCTTTGATTGGAAGCGTTGTTTAACGGAATGAGTTTCGATCTACCTTTGGCGAAATTGATCCGTGTCGATTCCTAGTCGGCTGATTGCTTTGTGGAGTCCTTGGCGGGACATGTTGGCCTCTTTAGCTGCCTTCGAAACATTTCCTCCGTACTTGGTTAGCAGACCTTCTAAATAGCGACGCTCACTGCGGACTTGCTGATCGTGCCATGATCCTGCACTGGAGGGATCTAGGTTGCCGGAGCTCGCGAATGCCGACGAGCTTCCCGACTCCATGTTCAATTCTCGGGAGCGCGCCAGGATCGGTTCGATGTCTTCTTCCGTGAGGACGTTCCCTGAAGCAACACAGACGCATCGCTCAAGGAGATTGTGAAGTTCTCGAACGTTGCCCGGCCAGTTATGATTTTGCAACCTCGTCACAGCCCCCGAGGAAAGGACGAACGGGGGTTTCTTATCGCGCCGCGAGATTTGCGATAGGAAGTACTGAGCAAGCATCTCGATATCTTCTGGGCGATCTCGTAGCGGAGGGGAGACGACTTCGAGGACCGAAAGGCGATAGAACAGATCAAGGCGGAAGGTTCCTCGCTCTACTTCGGTCGCAAGGTCGCGGTGGGTTGCTGCCAGTATCCGGACATCGACCCGATACTCGTCGGTTCCACCCACCGGAACGAATGTTCCGAATTGCAGAACTCGGAGGAGCTTCGATTGCATCGGCGTTGGCAACTCCCCGATCTCGTCCAAGAAGAGGGTTCCGCCATCTGCTGCGACGACTAACCCTTGCTTGTCTTGAACCGCACCGGTAAATGCCCCTTTGCGGTGCCCGAACAGGGTGGACTCCAGCAACGATTCGGGAATCGACGCGCAGTCGACCGTGACGTAAGGACCTGCAGCACGTTGGCTCGTTCGGTGAATCGCTCGCGCGAGAAGCTCTTTTCCAGTTCCACTTTCTCCTCGGATAAGCACAGTCGCATTCGAGGCCGAAATCTGCGAGAGCCACTTCTTAAGCTCCGTAATCGCAGGGCCATTTCCTAAAATCTCGGGAAAGGGATCTTCGTCGGTCTTTGCAGGTGACAAAGAAAAAGAAGGGGGTGTCGGAAGCGCGCGTCGGATGCTGTGAACGAGGTCATCCAGTTCGAACGGTTTCAAAAAGTAGTCGTGGATTCCAAGCCGAATTCCCTCGATCGCGCTCGGGATCGTCGGGCGCCCGGTCACGACGAGGAAGGGGATCGCGGGATAGTTTTTGCGACAATTGGTAAGGAGTTCCAGTTCCCGATTCCCCGGCATGTCGAGATCGGCGATGACCACGTCAAACCGCTCCTCCTTCAGCGCATCGGCAGCCCCCTTCCCATCCGCCACATAGCGAACGCGAAAGTTTTGATTCCTTAAGAACCTAGCGGTCGTTTCGCCGAACAACGGCTCATCATCCGCAAGAAGAATCGATCGTTCCATTACCAATGAAAAACTCCAAGTAAATAAACAGGCATTTCAATCTCTCACTTCCAGCCTAGCCTGACGCATCGGAGTTAAAGGTTGGGACGCGAATCGCCCCAACCCATCACAACCCGTGGCGTAAGCGAGGGACAGCGTCGCGAGTACACGTAGCCCTTGTCGGAAATATCTCAAGGCGTCGAGTGGCACGTCCCTGAGGCACGAAGGGCGTGCTGTGAAACCTTGGATGGATACCTGGTTGCCAGCGCTATCCCTCGCTTACGCCACGGGTTGTGATTTTCGGGTCTCGCTTACGCATCGGCCAAACTCCCCAAAGCCCAAGGTCTAAAGTCTTTTCGAACTTCAAACTTCCCACTTCAAACTTCCCACTTCAAACTTCTCTCGTATAGTCGATCGGCAATTCCAGCACGAACGTCGCCCCTCCTCCTTGGGTGGGAATCGGTTCGATGGTCCCACCGATCGCGGTGGCTAAGCTTTGCGAGATCGCCAGCCCCAACCCTGTATTGCTTCGGCCCTCATCTTGTTTGGTCGTGACGAACGGCTCGAAAATTCGTTCCAGCACCTCCTGCGAAATTCCTGGCCCGTGGTCACTTATGACAATACGCAAACGATCTGTTCCAGTTTTCGAAATCTTCAGTTCGATCTTAGAACCTTCCTCGGAGGTTTCCCAGGCGTTGAGCAAAAGGTTGTGCGCGATCTGCCGAAACTCGCTGTCGTACAGCGTCACGCTAAAACGCTCGGGCCAATCGATTCGTTCGACACGAACCGTCTTCGGAGCCGTTTGCGTTTCGACCCAGGAGATCACTTCGTTGAGAACTTGCACGACATCGAAGGTCGATGGAGCTGCAATGTTGGGTTTGTAAAGTTGATAGAGTTGCTGCAGGAGTTCGATAACCCGTTGGATTTCCTTATCCACTAAACGGAGCATCTCGCTCGAGGCAGGCTCAAGCCCCCGATCGTCTCGGACCAAGCGTATCGCGTTTTTGATCCCCGCCATCGGATTGTTGATTTCGTGCGCCACCTTCGCCGCCATCACGCCGAGAGCAGCCAGTTTCTCGACACGATGTTTCTTTCGTTTGAGATCGACGATGTTGGCGGCTCGAGCTTGCGCCAGCTCTTCCAGTTCTAAGCTATAGCGGGTCCGCTCCTCCTCCATCAGTTTCCTTTCCCGGATATCACGCATGCTCATCCTCACCCCGATTCGGTGTCCGTCCCCGTCCTCAAGAGGTTGCCATGACACCGCGAACCAGTGCGCAGTACCATCCTTTCGGTGGATTCGAAACTCTCGATCGTTTCCTGATTCTCCGTCGAGAGATCTTCGAAGGATCGATCGCATCAGTTCTCGGTCGTCGGGAGCGACAATCGAAAGAGGATAGTCCTCCATCCCCAAACACTCTTCGACAGAAAAGCTCGTCAGCCGCTCCACCGCTCGGTTTACCCAAACGACAGCCCCGGTCGGATCAAGCCACGACTCCCAATCGTAGGTGCAATCAGCCACGGCTCGAAAGAGTTCATTGCTCGCAGGGGTTCCCGAGGAATTTGTATTGTTAGTCATAATCAATTAGACGCGATCGTCCCGCCAAGCTATCCATCGACTCTATCCTACCCTCGACACCGCAAATCCAGAATGGGAATTAACAACTTCGGTGTCTACCAAGATGTCAGTCGGTTGACTGAGAGGTAAACCGAAGTTTACGAACTTCTTGTCGGCTGTTGCTTGAAGCGAGCTTCAATTTCCTACACACCGGAAAAAAACGAACGCCTGGAGAATCTGTCAAATCCCTTGCAAAACGCAGGGGCCAATCCACTTCAGGCCCCAAGATCTAGCGACTCGGGTGATTCGACTTGTTCGTAAATGGGTCTCTTTGGCACGCACCGTGCGTAGTTTGCGGTTCCATGTTGACCAACAAGGTCAGATGCCGAAAACCAAGAAAGCCTAAGGAGACATGAATATGAATTCAGTTCGACTTTCGATGATTACAGCGATTGCAGCAGGGATGCTGTTCACTGCTTCTACCTGCGAAGCCAACGTGCGCGATCCCATCTCGAGAAAATTCCAAGCGGAGAAAGGTTTTTTCACCAATCGCAATATTGGAAAAACGACAACGTACAGTGGATCTCGAACTGTAGTGTATCCTCAAGTTGTCACTCGGCCGCAAGTGATCACGCAAGGAGTTGCAGCTCCCGTTCCCCAATACCGCGCTCAGCCTCAGTATCGGGTGCAACCTAGATATATCTGGTCTCGGTAATTAGTGACTAGGGGGGGCTCGCTCTCGCGATTTCTCTTCTCCGCCGCGCAGCGGCGGGGGAAGGACATGGCCGACGTTTCTCGCACTTCAACCCCTCACCCCCAGCCCCTCTCCCCTAAGAGGGGCGAGGGGAG
>CAYMXM010000336.1:0-5882 GCA_964394065.1 uncultured Pirellula sp.
CTACATTGGCCGCCGTCAGCGCTGTGAGCCGGTCTCTATCTCAGGGCTGTTCAAGCGCCCCCGTTCACTCGCGACGCAGTCCCTCGCTAACGCGTCGGGTTGTGATTGGGGGACGCTTCGCGTCCTCCTCTTCCTCAAGTCTCAAGCCCCACCCCTCAAGCCTGTCCTGAAACCATTCAAGATCATATACTCCTCACCCCCCAAAGGCTCTAGCCCTAAACGATTCAGATCTTCGAGAGACGTCCGAGCCGCATCGAAAACCTTCGTTTCTCCATCCTTCAAAACATAAGCATCAAGCCTCGCCTGCGGGATCGCCACTCCGACCAGAACGAAGAGGAGGGACCGGGCGTGGTGCCCCTCCTCCCGTTCCAGTCGAAGTGTACGAACCGCACGAGATTCCTCCTTGATCGCATCTTCCACTTCCACAACCGTGTAAACATGGTCCTGATAGAGGAGTTGCCCTCCTCGTTCCAGGTTCGCTAGTTGCGCGTGGGCCGAGGAGACGCGAATTCGGTCCTGCCCCCAAGCCACTTGAAACAATTCGAACCAATCCCCTATCAGGCCCTTAAAAACGCTGAACATAACGATCTACTCTTGCGGGTCTTGAGTGGCCAACCGTCGGAGCGATTCCAGTTCGGTTTCGACCTTCTCCTTTTGCTCTCGTTCCAGGAACTCACGTTCCACATCGCTTTCCGGAATCTCGGTTCCGTCCAGCTCAGACCAAGCTTGCAGCTTGGCTTCCTGGCGATCGATTCGGTCCTCCAGCTTTTGAAACTGTGCGAACGCCGAGCGCTGATCGGTTCTGGCCAACGCGGCTTGGATGTTCGTAGAGGAACGAGTTCTCGCCAACTTTGCAACGAGAAGAGTCTTCTTGTGCTGGGCCTGACGAATCTTGTCTTCCAAGTCTCGAGTCGCGCCTTTGAGCTTCTCGACCTCTAAGACCTGCTTGTCATGATCGGCGCGATACTGTGCCAGTCGGTTCGAGGCAGCGAGCTTTTGCTCTAGCGCGGTTCGAGCGGTGGCTTCGTCCCCACGCTTGATCGCTTGCGAAGCTCGCTCGTGCCATTTGGTCTCTTCCTCGGATTCGCGTTGAATACGCTTCCTCATGAGGATTTCATCCGCGATGGCGTCAGCGACGCTCCCACGCACTCGATTCAACTCATCCTGCATATCGATCAGGAGTTGATGGAGCATGCGCTCCGGATCCTCGATCTGCTCGCGTAAGGAGGTTACGCTCGAACGCATGATGAGGGTGAATTGACTTAACCAGGACATATGGGGTCTCCCATAAAGAGGTAACAAACAAACTAAGTAGGTAACTAAGTAGCCAAGTAACTGTCCCAAAGGGGGCGAAGGAAGCCGAGATCTTAAGTGCGCCGCGTTTCCTCACGAACTCGCTCATATCGGGACCGTTCCTTAGTTCCATGTAGCGAGCTCGGCGGTCAACGATCGGATCCGGGCCAAGATCCTTTCACGATAGATTTCGCACACCGCGGCGAGGACGATCACCGTCACACCGACGCTCAAACCGATCAACCAAAGGGAACCGGGATGATCGACGGCGGATCGGATCAAAATTCCAACTAGATCTGCCGCCAAGAACCCAATCCCTGTGAACATCAACACGCGGACTCTCAATCCGATCGCAAGGAGGATCACCAAGACGCTGAGGATGAGAAGGACGAGCATGTGCAACCAGCTTCCCATAACAATCTGCATTACCGGAGAGACGAGAACCATCAGCGATCCGACCAGACGAAGGGATTGCTGAGTTCCTTTGTCGATTTGCTGTTTCATCAGTTCGACCAAGGCCAGGACGGAAACTCCCAACGGCACGAGGTAGAAAGAGATGTCGGTGAAACCAACCGATCGTATCCAGCAACCGATCCCTAGATTGATCAAAAGCATCGCTCCCCAAGCGTGCGGCTTGGATCGTTGGCTGTAGGCTTTGAATCCGAAGTAGAAGGCGGTTACAAAAACCCCGAGCGTGATCGCCCATACATCGGTGTATGTTTTGGGCGCTACGCAAGCGGACGTTGCGGAAAGGATCATGGCTCCTAGTGCCAGTCCGCCTGCAAATCGATTGGGAGTGGTAAGCAACTGGCATCCTTCGGTTTTCTCTGCTCGATCTGCAAGCTCTAGGAAACCGATGATGACGAGAGCGCCGATGGGGTGTAGGTAGCTGATAGGTATCCAGGGTGCTAACCCGAACCCGACCAACGCAACAGCCCCCGCGTCACATCCGGTGCCGATCCAAGCGCGAATTTCATCCTTTCTCGCTACAGCCAATCGCCAGTGATTGATCCCCAGCAATCCCAACGATACGGCGGTGATCGCCTGGAGTTCTATCGTCAACGTGTCGCTGACAACGCATTCGACCAGGACTCGCAAGGCGAGGAGGGAAAGAATCCCTTCCCATAGCTGTCCGATTTCATTCTTCAACTTCGAAGCAACCCATTCGATGGCGACGATGTTGACACAAATCCCAGCCATGAGGAACGGGAGGAAGCGATGCTCGTCGAAGACGAACTCACCGATGGGAATCGAGGTATGAGAAACACCACATGCCATGAGGATCCCGCACCATGCGACCCAGTTCCCCCAGATACAACCCAATCCAAAGCTCGGTGAGTTGAATGGGACGCGATTGATCCCGTAAAGAACCCCCAGCGCGACGAGACATGCGATCACGTGGATTGGCCAAGCGGTCAGTCCAGCGGTCGCTGCGACTGCAATCAACCAAACATTCGCACATCTCCTTGCGGTACTTTCGAAGAGCTGCGATTGAAGGGTTTCCGATTCGTGAATCAGCGTGGCACGCCCAGTCGGGGTGGCACGCTCAGAGCGCAGCGATGGGCGTGAAAGACCAACAGAGTCGCCCGGCGTACCATAGACTCCGTCACGCCCTTCGTGCCTCAGGGACGTGCCACCGAATTTCGGTTGTACGTTAATCCAGCCTCCGCGCTGAATAGCTTCGATTCCCCTAGCTCCTCCGAGGGTAAGGAAATAGTACGCCGTCGCCGAAGTTCCCCAGACCAAAGGGATAATATCGAGCCGATTCGGGATAACCTCCAGTTGGATCAAAAAGGCGGAGAGTGCAATCGGAAAAAAGATACTTCCTAGTACGACGATCGATTTTGAACGTAGTAGACATCCGAAAACTAGGCACCAAGCGATGCAGAGAGCACCGCTGAGAAAGGTCTCTTGGAACATCGCATGCAGGGGGATGAAATGGGCACCCGTCGCCATAACAAGATGTCCGACGCAGACGAGAGTCGATACCAACGTAGCGAGATCCCGAATAGGTGCCAAGACAGCCTCACGAATCGTTGCGGAGCGATACTGATCCTCGAGGAATTCGGAGCTGTTCAGAGTCTCTTCCAATGCGGAGCTAAAGCTGAGTTTCGATCCTAGGATAGCGAAAGCGCTCGCGAGTGAGATCAGGATTGGTATGAAGGTCCCGAGTCGAAGGAGCGCTATCCCTTCCACTGGCCATTGGGCGAAGATTCCAAACAACACCAAACCGACTATGACTGCTTGGTAGAACCCTGCCCAGTAGGATCGAGTCTGAACCGTGAGAACCATGGTTCCGGCGAGGACCGAACCGCAGGTGGGCCAGACATACCATGGGAACGGGCTTTGAAACGAGGTCCAAAGCATCACCACGAGACTTGCGGAGACAATGGGAAGGAGAACCATACCCAAGCTTCTTGCGATCGGCAAATTGTTCCCTTGAGAGTCCGCAGGCCAGAACCAGATCGTTCGAGGGTGGCTTGCAATCGTTGCCAACCAGCGATCGATGGGAGCAAGCAACAGCACATTCATCCAGATCCCCCCAAGTAGGGTTGCAACCTGAGGCGGGATGCTCATCGCGAACATAGCGTTTGCGAACGGAACCAACATGACGATCGAAGCAGTCGCTGCCAATAGGGTACCGATCAAGTAGCGACGATCCTTCCAAACGATCGCGAGAACGGTGAAGAGTCCGATATATGCCAGCGGGATCAGGAACGCAGCCTTGATGTGCGTAAACGCGACGAGGAAGAGAAGGACCGAGCTGATGTCACTGCTGATCTTCAAGGGAACGATCCAGTGTTGACTGCCGTTTGTTCCACGAGCCTTCTCTTGATGTTGAAGCCACTTCGCCGTTCCGACCCAAGCCCCGATCAATGGCAAGCAAGTCAATCCATAGAACGCGTACGGAAGCTTCGATTCTTGCAATCCAGCAGCGGTGGCATTGGCCAGCGATCTGGCGAGTTCTGCAAACCAGGTGGGCGAGAAGACATAAGCCGTCGCGATCAACCCGAGCATCAGATAGGTAAACGCATGTTGGCGTGTGTCTTTAGCAGCCCAACCCAAGATGACTGCGCCGAGGGCACAGGTAGGGACGAGCATACGAAGACTGCCAGCTTCACCAAACAGCAGTGGAGTGGAGAGGAGGATTCCTCCAAAGACCATCGCAATGCTTAGAAACATCGGAATGGAAATGGGAGCAGGCCAAATCGAGATCAACCCACCGGATCGTTTTCGGAAGACTTCGATAACCGAGTGAGCCGTTGCCGCAACGGGGAATGCACACAACACTAAACCGAATCCGAGCCATTCTCGGTGGAGTTGCCATTCCAACTTCGTCGCATAGATCAAAAGCATCTGCGCACCGACGAGAAGGACTGGAGCGAACCCGAAGAGGAAAGGTTTCTTTTGTTGCTCGCCAAGCCAAAAGATGTGGCGATTCACCTTGATGATTCCAACCGTTCCGACGAGCCACACGGCAAGTGCGAACAACCAGGAGGAGGCAACCATCGAAGTGGGGATCGCACCGAGGACCGTCAGGACAAGATAACTTCCTTCGAAGGTCCATTGAGGTCGTTGTAAGAATCGTTGGAGGATCGAATGTCCAATCGCTCCTGCCACGAGGGTTCCCACCCCGACGGTCGCTCCCCAAGCTGCGAAGGAGATCGAGTCTTGCGTGGTCATCCACCCCATCGTCAGGAAAGAGATGGGAAGGAGAAAGAGGGTCAGTCCACGAAGCGTCGCGGAGGTCGACTTCAGGTGGAGCATCCGATCGCTGGCTTCTGCGAAACCAAAGCATGCACCGATGTAGGCAAGTATGGAGAAGAACTTGATCGAGGTGTTCCATTGCTCCCAGTTCTGAGCAACGAGTTTAATCGAGCAGACGGTGACGATCGCAGCCCCGATTAAGAGCATCCACTTGATGCTGTTTTCTTGCAAGAACCCTTGGATGAATTGTTCGAGAATGCTCTTTTGTGGAGGAGCGATCGGGGGAGGTGTCGGCTTACCGGAGGTTGAGGATCGAAGTCCCTGATTCTTTTTCCCGTTCGAAGGGTTTCGATCGGGGAAGGGGGATTGGTCCTCAAGGAACGTCGCGCGGCTCATGGCGATGAAGTCCTTGTAACTGGGGAAGGAAGGGGCGTGGATCTTCCCTATTACAAGAATCGTGCCAAATGGGATATGGCGATGGTTTTTTAGTCCTAAGTTCTTTTGCGTAAGTAGTTTGCGGAAGTCGTTGTTCTCTCCGTTATCCAGTAGCGGGGGCTGAAACTGCAGTCCCCGCACTGCACGGAGTGCAGCAACGTAGAACGGAATTCATTCCGTTAAACAACGCATCCAGCTCCTACCCCCAACACACGTATTGCAAGCTTCCCAAGTCAGGGCCGTCCAAGGCCCCCCTTACGTAGCGAGAGCCTCTAACCACCAGCGAGGGCTTGAAGAGCCCTGAGGTAGAGGCCGGCTCGCAGCGCGGACGGCGGCCAATGTAGAACGGAATTTATTCCGTTAAACAACATCTCCAGCTCCCGCCCCCAACACACGCATTGCAACTCCCCATCTCAGGGCCCCCCCAAGCCCCCGCAGGTGGGGAG
>CAYMXM010000337.1:0-5882 GCA_964394065.1 uncultured Pirellula sp.
TTCAATTGGCAGAGCACCGCATTCGTAATGCGGGGGTTGTGGGTTCGACTCCCACTGCCGGCTTTTACTGAAGGTGGGGATCCCTAGGATCCCCTTTGGTTTTGCTGAGTAGGGAACAAAAGAAGACATGGTTCAAGCGGCATCGGTAGATATTCGAGAAATCGTTCTTTCGAACCAATCATTTGGCCCACAAGATATTGAGCGGCTTCAGCGGATGATCGAAGAGGACTTTACGCAAGCTGCCCTATTGCGCGATGCGGTCCAAGAGCTTCAACAATCCCCGAACCCTTCCCCCGCGAGCATGACGCGATTGGGTGTTTGCCTTTATTTGATCGGTAAATTCCGCGAGTCGGAATCGACCCTCAAGCAAGGGGACGGTGGGGCGTTAGCTCAGTATTTCCTGGGGAAGACCTGTTTCCAACTCGATGAGTACGACCGAGCCCTCGCTTATTTCGAAGCGGCTGAGAAGGCGGGGTACACACCGGAATGGTGCCAGCTCTCTCGGGCCGAGATTTACCGTTATCTCGGTCGAAAAGAAGAAGCCCTTCAGCTCCTAGATAACATCTTTGGCCCGGTCGAACAGCATGCGGAATATCCTTACCAGCGCGCTGCGACATTAGCGGCAATCGGTGGGAATCTTCCCGAAGTGATGGCGCTTTACAATCGAGCCCTTCAAGTGAATCCTCGCCACGCTGGAGCGCTCTTCGGCCTCGCCGTTGAGAACGATCGACTCGGAAATGACAGCCAAGCGTTTGAGCTTTACCAACGGGGAGCCGGTGTCATACCAGCGCACGTGGGAACATTGGTCAACCTGGGGTTGATGTACGAAGATCGAAACGATTTCACCCGTGCGCAAGCTTGCTACCGCCGCGTTCTCGAAACCGATCCCGACAATCCGCAAGCTCGCCTTTATCTCAAGGATGCGGCAGCGGGTGGAAACGTTCTGTACGACGAAGATTCCCAGAAGAAGAACGAGCGACTCGCGCAGCTTCTCAATGTTCCCGTCACCGACTTCGAGCTCTCGGTTCGCTCTCGAAACTGCTTGCAGAAGATGGGGATTCGGACTCTTGGGGATCTCACTCAAGTCTCCGAACAAGCTCTTCTTTCGAGCAAGAACTTTGGGGAAACATCGTTGGTCGAGATCCGAGATATGCTAACCGCTCGCGGGCTGACGCTCGGTCAATTTGCTCATGAGAAGAAGGAAGCGGATCCACCACTTGATCTCAGTGGAATGACTCCCGACCAGCAAGTCCTTCTCGATCGTCCGATTGCAGAACTCAACTTGTCGGTCCGAGCTCGCAAGTGCATGGTTCGATTGCAACTCAACACCATCGGAGAACTCATCCGCAAGACGGGTGATGATCTCCTTGAGTGCAAGAACTTCGGCGTTACGAGTTTGACAGAAGTTCGCGAAAAACTGACCGGCATGAACCTTAAGCTTCGTGGCGATTAGGGGTAGACGCGAAGCGTCCCCCCATCACAACCCGTGGCGTAAGCGAGGGACAGCGTCGCGAGTGCACGCAGGCCCTTGTCGGGAATATCTCAGGCGTCGGTGGCACGTCTCTGAGGTACGAAGGGCGTGATGTAGAGGGGGGGAGCAGGGTTGCCAAAAAGTTGGTGTTGCCATGAGTTTTCGTGCAGCCATTTTTATTCTTCTGGATGCTCTTTCGCCCCTACTGGGGCTCTAAAACCACTTCCTCCCGCGCTATACGTGGGGCAAGCCCCAATGCCTAAGTTCTAAACGCCCCTAACCGGGGCTATCTTTACTTGACCTGCGGTAAAGGCTAAGGGCGAAGCCCTCTTCTTCCTCAAGTCTCAGGCCTCACCCCTCAAGCCTTACTTAGTAAGATTCGTTCGATTCGCGGTTCTCTCCCCCGGTTTTCCTGAAGTCTGAAACCTGAAGCCTGAAACCTGAAGCCTGATCAAGAGCTCTCGCTACCGGCGGGGGCTTCAGCGGCCCTGGTGGGGAGGCAGGCTCACGGCGCAGGTGGGGGCTTTGAGTGGAGGCGGCGGTTAACGGAATGAATTCCGTTCTACTCACCATTGGCTCTTGACACCTTTCTGCGAAAACCATACTGTATCAGTACGGGCAGTACAGTCTTCAGAATTGAAAGGTGGTTATGCTGCACATCAAAATTTCTCCGGGGAGCGATGTTCCGATCTTTCGACAGATCGTCGATCAAGTTCGTGTGGCAGTCGCGTCCGAAAAGATCGCGACGGGGGATTCCCTCCCAAGCGTTCGAGCCCTCGCAAGCGATTTGGTTGTGAACCCGAACACGATCGTTCGAGCTTATAGCGAACTGACGAAAGATGGAGTCATCGAAAGCCAACGTGGTCGCGGCTTCTTCGTTGCGAAACGACGCGATGTCTTCACCAAACGAGAAAGGCATCGACGCATTCTTGCTTTGGTGCAACCACTTGTTGCGGAAGCAAAAACTCTTGGCTTCAGCGACGAAGAACTGCTGGAACTGATTCAAGAGCAGTTGCTCACTCTCACTCCCGTTTCTGAACCCAATGCTTAATAACGAGGTACCTTATGATCGCTCCCCCTGAACCTGCGATTTGGATGGATCGCGTTTCCCATTGGTTTGGGAAACGGCTCGCAGTCGACGATGTATCCCTGACAATTTCCAAGGGGCAAGTGACGGCGCTCGTCGGTCTGAACGGGGCTGGCAAAACCACCTCCATGCGCATCATGATGGGACTGCTTGACCCAACGCGTGGAAGTTGCCGGACACTCGGGGATGACTCGCACGCGATCTCACCGTCGACTCTCTCGAAGATCGGATACCTCGTCGAAGGTCACTATCTCCCAAGTTGGATGCGTGTCCAGGATTTGGAACGTTTCAGCGAACCGCTTCGCGCTACCTGGAACCACCAACAGTTTCGAGGCATCCTCGATCACTTTGGCATCACCTCCGAACAGAAGATCGGAGAGCTGAGCCGTGGCCAACGGGCTGGAGTCTCGATCGCGAGTGTCTTGGCCGGTTCACCCGAACTCCTGGTCCTCGACGATCCCTCCCTCGGTTTAGATCCTGTCAGCCGTCGCGCATTGAATGAAACCTTGCTGGAGTTTGTTTCTTCGGGAGACCCAACCGGAAATCCTCGCACCATTCTGTTGAGCACCCATCAAATCGATGATGTGGAGCGGATCGCGGACCATATCGTCGTGATGATCCGTGGACAACTGTGGGTGGATATGCCGCTGGCGGACTTTCAAGACCGCATCTTGCGCTTTGCAATCGCGGAAGGAGAAGGGAGCGACTCCCGGTCCCTCGCAACAAGAATTCAATCGGAGTTGCCGGGAGTGATCGAGGTGCGAAACACCTCCTCACAACTCTTGGTGAGTGTCCTGGAACAAACAAATTCCGAAGCCGAGCCCTCACTCCGAACGCGATTGGAAGAGATTGTGCAACAACCGGTCGAGCCGATCCCGAGCACTTTGGAAGACCGCGTGATCTCGTATCTCTCCCGGGAACGGGATGAACGGTTCGTTTCACAAACCAACACTACCAAGGAGGTATAGCCATGAAACCGATCATTTGGAAAGGAATTGCAGAGCACTGGAAAACAGTCCCCGTTCCGTTCATCATCGGCCTTATCGCGGCCTATATTTTTGCACCGAAGCCTGATTACGATAACTTTCTGCCGGTGATTGTCGGTGTCGTCTACAATGTCACTTTCCTGCTGGGAGGGGTTTATGCGTTGGCACTCGCGATTCTGCAAACTTGGCGGGAGCAACGTTCCGATGCACGCGGTTGGCTCTTCACGCAGCCAGCCTTTCGGACCGAGTTGTATTGGGGAAAGCTTCTCGCAGCCCTCGCACTTTACCTAGCTGCATTCCTTCCTGTTTATGCGATCTGCATGCTCCTCCTCCGAGCGAACTTCCCTTACTACGGAGCGATCGATCCACGTTCGATGCGCGTAGCCTTGATCGCATTGGCGGCAGCGTTTACGTTCTATCCCGCTGGTGTTTGGATGATGACTCGGCAAGCGAACTGGATCGGCTCTCGCGTTTTCCCTCTTTGGTTCGGATTCGCTATCTTTGGGACAATCCCCGCGATCTCAGCGGCATTCACGTATCGTTCCCGCCAATCAGGAGCGGTGGAAAGCCTCTGGCTTTTGTTGGCGGTGATCTTCCTTATGTTTTTGATCTCAACCCCCTATATCGCTTCGAGCTATAGCTATCGCGTTCTGACCAACAGTCCTACGAGGTGGAGAACTCAAGGGAGGACGAATACCGATTCGCGAGGAGGGTTGCAATGTTGGTTTGCGATGGCAGGGGTTCTGTTAGCTACGTTCGGTACTTACATGTTCGCTTATACATGGGCCGGTGTGTTCGTGCTGGGAGCAATTGCTTCTACGAAACAAGCCCCCAATCCTATCAAGAGTGAATACCTCGTCGATTCAACCGGGGACTTCTTCCTCATCCGAACCGAACCCGAATCAAATTCGCGGAGCACCAAAGGATCTGCTAACTCCAGTTCCAGCGAATCACCAGAACGACGATTCAATGGTTCCGTAGTGAAGGATATCGTTCGCTTCCTAGAACGTAGTGAAGAAGGTTCGCAAGATGGGAAAAGTTCCGGGGGTAGAACCACCATACCAGAGGAAAAATGGACCCGTCTGAAGGATGAATCGAGGACGCAAGCAAAGGTTACAATACAGTCGGAAAGGCTTCATTACTACACACGGTTCGAACCATTCACTTACTTTCAACGGTCCAATATCTACTATCCTGCAGGGTTTAGGATTGTTCAAGACCGAAAAGGAACCCTTTGGATCTATCAACAGGACCCCCACCCAAGCAAGCAAGTGCGGTTAGTGGATAAGATGAACCGAAAAGGGTTTGGTCGAACCGATTCATCGTTTACTCCATGGGATGTTCAGAGACTACACGACTTGAATCATCTAATAGGAGGCCCCCGGGATCCGTGGGGAGACAACCCTAAACTTGCATTTGATCGTGAAGGGATATATCAAATCGATTTTAGGAATCGGCAAATAACGACCTTGCTTGAGGTGGGGATCGAGTCCGCTACCTGGGTAGTTCGTCACGGGGAAAAGAAAGGTACACTCGTTATTTGTAGCGGTAGGGAAATTCGATTGTACCAAGCGACGATTCCAGAGAAGATGGCAATGGAACTTAACTATCAGGGACGGTTTCTTCTCCCCGAGGACTGGGGAACGTTCGGTGCTTCCGAAGAATTTATAGCGGATATCAATGGGAAACTACGTCTCCTCAAGAAGAATAGTCTTCGTGCAATGTTAGTGGAACTTCCATCATCGGCGCCGACTGGAGAGACGTTAGCGGTCAAGTACTACGATGACATTTCCAGTGGCGATCAATACGATTACAACGCCACTCCTACCGTCGAGGGATTTTTGGCGGGAAACATGCCCCCCTGGATTACCCTCCTTTATAGCTCGTTTATAGACATGTCCACCAGGGATGCAGGGCCCAGGATGACCTGGGTTGCGATTGGTCTCGCGCTGCAAGGGATCGGCTCTTTCATTCTGACCAACTGGATGGCGAGTCGCCGTGGGTTGCGTCGAAGGGATCGATGGATTTGGTTGGGTGTGACGCTTCTCTGTGGATGGTGCACACCGATCATGCTTGCGGCATTCCATTTCCGAGTTGCAAAGGCACCTTGCTCGAACTGCGGGAACAACATGCGAGTCGACGAGGCAGAGTGCCCCCATTGTGGTGGTAGGACGTTGGCCATCCCGAATCGGAAACCCAAACCAGAAGGAATCACCGTTTCCCCCCTTCCGTGTGTTCCGTGAATTCCGTACGTCCCTACCTGGGGGGCGGATGCATCGGTGTTAATGGGGCGGACGCGAAGCGTCCCCCCATCACAACCCGTGGCGTTAGCGAGGGA
>CAYMXM010000338.1:0-5840 GCA_964394065.1 uncultured Pirellula sp.
CGGGGAGAGGGGCGGGGGGTGAGGGGTAGAAGTGAGATCTAACTGTGCCATCGTTTACCAAGTCGCTCCCCCTCATCCCCAGCCCTTCTCCCCCAAAGGGGGCGAAGGGAGCCAGATAACTAAAACGCCTATGCGTCAGCCCAGGCCCCACCCCCGTTCTTACAATTGCCAGCTTCTATCGACCGGACCATCCCACATGAAAAGTACCGCCTTAGAATGATCAATACGAATGGAAACGTTGTACTTCACGCTCCCCTCCCTGATCCGTTGGATCGACCTTCCTCGGGGGGGAGGGTGAATCTCGGGCGAGACGCCCGGGCCATGGTTCGGCATTGGACGGTACCCCATTGCCTTTTAGCATTGCTCCTCTTGGCGACTTTCGTCGGGTGTGACTTTTTTAAAGCACCTCCTCAACAACCTTCGAACACTTCCTCGATCGCGACGAAGGACCGTCCCCCTCTTCAAATCGTGTTGGTCGACGTTGACTTTGGAGATGACTTGAATCTTCAATGGCAATCGTTCTCCGAGCAACCGATTCAGATTGAGAGGATCCGCCCGGACGAAGTGGCAGCTAGGCAGCCCGATGCAACCGATGTCTGGATCTACCCTTCTCAACTCCTCGGGGATTTGGTTGCGACCGAGAAGATTGTCTCCCTCCCGCAGGGAGCGATGGGAGTTCCCTTCTCTGGAAATGAGGAGGAATCCAACAGCGGGAATGAACCGGCCTCGAATTCCTGGCCTTCTCGTTGGCGAGGGGCGAGTCGATTCGGCTCGTCCATCTACGGGCTTCCTTTAGGGGCCCCTCAGTTGGTCTTCGTCGGCCGAAATATTGCCGTCGAATCGCTCGACGTGCTCAACGAAGAGGATGCCCCGATCGAGGATCGCACCACCATCGCACGAGAAGGATGGAGGGCGATCCTGGAATCGGCCGGTAATGCTTCCACCCCCGAGAAATCCTCTTTATCCGCTACGATCAAAAACGTAACACCCGAGCAACGAGATGCGATGGTCGACCGCTTCCTATGGATCGCGTCGACGACAAATGCAAAGCGAAGAGGACTTTTTGACATCACCCAGTTGCAGCCGAGGCTAGCGGTGGACGAGTTCGTTTTCGCCGCAGAAGTTTTCCAACAATTGGCAACCCAATTTCCCGAAACGATGGTCGCAACGCATGCGGAGGCATGGGGGAAAGTCCGATCCCAAGGGGCCGAAACCCCCGCGTTTGCGATCGCCTACCCTGCGGCAAGCGGGGGAGAAGGGAGCGAAGTAGGGGAGATGGAGTCTCTAAAGTTCTCGAAATTATCCTTCAATCCTTTCCAGGGTCTGAACGCTTCCATCGGGAAAAAGACGCGTCAGACGTCGGTTGCCTCGCAGTTCGTTGCTTGGCTCTCAGCCCCTGAGCAGCGTGAGGTTTTAGCGCGCCGCTCGCCTCGAATCGAACGCTGGCCTAACCAATTTGATTCCCAATTGGTGAATGCAGATCGACGAGCGTATCACAATCTCAACAATCGGGAGCAGCGTGGCGAGTCGCTGATGCTCTCCACGAGGTTCGCGAATTCGCTAACCTATCGCGCAGTACTTGCAGAATGCTTGATTAAGATACTGGAGCAACCCGAACAAACATCGGTCCATCTGGAGGAATGCACCCGCCGATGGAACGAGACGACGGAGTCGGTCGGTTTGCTGAAACAACGAAAAAACGTTGAGCTCTCGATGGGCCTTGGATCTTAGTCATGACCTCCATTCAACCACCTCTCCGACAAGTCATCCTCAAACAGCATAAGAAGCGCTCGTTCGACGGTCGCCATCCTTGGATTCTAGAACATTCGCTCCATCGACCAGGGAGTGAACCGCGCATCGGGGAGATCGTTGACCTAGTACGGGAGGATGGCAAATTCGTTGGACGAGGACTCTATAACCCGAACAGTCGAATTCGACTTCGCCTTTATACATGGCAGGAGCAGGACGAAATCAACGGGGCTTTTTTCCGGACGCGGCTGGATCGAGCCATCGAGCATCGAGTGCGCATGACAGCTCATAGCGGTGCCTCGCTTCGTCTGGTCTTCAGCGAAGCGGACCAAATCAGCGGGCTGGTTGTGGACAAGTTTGGTGACCATCTGGTGATGCAAGTCACCAGCGGCGCGCTCCTACCGTTCGTGGAGGGTTTTTCGGAACGGCTATACGAGCTCTATCGTCCCCTCAGCATCTACTTACAAATCGACGAACGATCGGCGAAGAGCGAAGGGATCGAGCCCGAGGGACGGTACCTTGTAGGGGGAGCCCCTACCGAGCCGATCGAGTTGATTGAAAACGGGCTCAAGTGGCGTGTCGATTTGAACACCGGCCAAAAGACCGGATACTATCTCGACCAGCGGGAGAATCGTGCTGCGGTTACGAAGTGGATACCGAATCGAGCGCGAGTCCTCGATGTTTGCACTTACGTCGGTGGATTTGCGTTGAACATCGCCAAATATACGAAGGCCAATTCTATCGTTGCGATCGACAGTAGCGAACGGGCGTTGGCGATGGCGCAACAGCATGCGGAACTGAACGGAGTCGAGGATCGGGTGAAATGGGTTCAAGCCGATTTCTTCGAGTTTCTTTCCGAACAGTTGGATGCGGGGGAACTATACGATGTCATCATCATCGATCCACCGCGGCTAGCAAGTTCGCGAGCCCATATGGATCGGGCGATGTCGGCCTATCATCGGTTGAACTATCTCGCCATCCGGCTGCTCCGCCCAGGTGGAACGCTCGTGTCGTGCAGTTGCTCAGGACGGGTATCGCGAGCTGATTTCCATGATATGTTGCGAGGTGTGAGCCAACGGACCAAGCGAGAGATTCAGATCCTCGAAGACCGCGGCGCCGCCCCCGATCACCCCCACTCCCTTAGCTGCCCTGAAACTGACTATCTGAAGTGCGTAATAGCACGGGTTTTGTAAATTTTGACAGGATTTTCAGGAGGATCAGGATTAAGACGTATAGATCATTGAATAATCCTGAACATTCTGTAAATCCTGTCAAAAATCAAGAAGAATCTTTCGGTTTATAGACTCGGTACTTTCGTTTGAATTGGAGACTTGAGGAACCGAAGTTTATCAATAAACCAATATCTTTTCCGGTCGCTTTTAGGTAATTGACTAGTTGTGCTTCATGAGCGGGCGCGAGAGCTAGAACGGCTTTGTTTTCTACGATAACGGTCTCCGCTACGAACAAATCAGCTTCGAAAATACCAACGATGACGCCATCGTACGTGACCGCCAATGGGTACTTGCTTTCGACTTTCAAAGCCGTTTTACGCAGCTCGTGCAACAGAGCATTGTGATAAACCGATTCCAGAAAGCCAGCCTCCAGGTCGCTGTGAACCTTCATCGCGCACCCGATGATTTTCCCAGTCAACTCCTCGTGCTCCATCTCCCCAATCCTGCAGCTCTTGTAAATCGTGTCGAAATAAAAATTGTAGCCGGAGAGTTTGAGGTTTGCTTATTTTGACAAGATTTTCAGGGTGATCAGGATTCAGGATGAAGGCTCGATCCATTCACCCTTTTGAGCGAATCGGGTACCATAACCAATCTCATCCCTTGCCCGGGGAGATCACCTTTCTTGCCCGCATGCTTCCAATTAATCCTTCGACCAGCTCATGACCTACAACAGCCACGTAGACTCTCCCGATGTCGTTCTCATCGGGAGCGGGATTATGTCTTCCAACCTTGGTGCATTGTTAAAATGTGTGGCCCCCGAGTTAAAGATCCAACTCTACGAAGTTTCCAACGAACTCGCCCAAGAAAGCTCCTACGCTTGGAACAATGCAGGAACCGGACATGCTGGGATCTGCGAGCTTAGCTACACCCCCTTTCAACGCGCTGACGGGACGGTCGATGTTTCGAAGGCAATTGAGATTTTCGACCAGTTCGAGTTCTCAAAGCTTTTCTGGGGATATGCCCTCCGAACCGGAATGGTTCAAAACGGGAAAGAGTTCATCAATCCTGTCCCCCACATCAGCTTTGTCTACGGGGCGAAGTCGGTAGACTACCTACGCGCTCGTTACGAAGGAATGGTTGCTCATCACTTCTTCAAAGGGATGGAGTTTACGACCGATCGAGATGTCATCCGATCATGGGCTCCACTCCTCATCGAGGGGCGAGAAGAAATCCCAGTCGCAGCGACGAAGATGGATAACGGGACCGATGTAAACTTCGGCGCGATCGCACGAAAACTGATCCACTGGCTATCCGAACAACCAGAATGCGGAGTGGCGACAAACCATCGCGTCATCGGCCTCAAGAAGGAGGGAGATCACTGGGTCGTCAAAGTCCGCAACAAAGAAGGGAACACGATCGAGAATCGGGCAAAGTTCGTCTTCGTCGGCGCTGGGGGAGGAAGCTTGTCTCTATTGCAGATGTCGGGAATCGCAGAAGGAAAAGGGTTCGGAGGATTCCCCATCGGTGGACAGTGGCTCGTCTGCGATGATCCAGCCATCGTGGCTCGTCATCAAGCGAAGGTCTATGGCCAAAGTCCCGGCGCCGCCCCGACGATGGCGGTTCCCCACTTGGATACCCGGGTCATCGACGGGAAGAAGTCTTTACTCTTTGGCCCCTATGCTGCTTGGACAACGAAGTTCCTTCATCGAAGTGGTAGCGTCTTAGATCTCCCCACCTCGATGCGTTTGGACAACATGAGTTCGTTGATCAAAGTTGGACTCTATAACCTCCCCCTCGTCCGCTATCTGATCCAGCAAGGGACGCAGAGCATGGCATCGCGGATGAAGTCCTTGCGCGAGTTCTACCCCGAGGCGAAGGACTCCGATTGGCGCCTTGTCGACGCTGGGATTCGAGTGCAGGCGATCAAGAAAGAGGATGGCAAAGCCGGGATCGTGCACTATGGAACCGAGATCGTAACCGATGCACAACGATCCATCTCAGCACTCCTGGGGGCCTCACCTGGAGCTTCGGTATCGGTTCATTTGATGCTTGAGGTAGTTCGCAAATGCTTCCCCAATTTGCTTGAGACCGAAACCGGTTCGCGCGTCATACGAGAGATTTTCCCTTGCTACGGAGAAGACCTCTCCAATCCAAACTACGCATCCCGCTTCGCCGAATTGGATCGCCAAGCAGAACAAGATTTGTTCGGTTAAGGTAGAACGGAATTCATTCCGTTAAAAGACGCATCGGGACAAGGCTTTAGACTATAGGCTATAGGCTATAGGCTATAGGAAGAGCACAACCCATAAGATATCCGCTCCCCTCGCCCCGCTTCGGGGAGAGGGGCTGGGGGTGAGGGGTTGAAGTGCTAGAAACGTTGACCATTCCTCCAGAGAAAAATGCCTAACGGCGTTGCCTTAACCGTTTTGGGAGGATGCGGCTTCGAAAGTGCGATATGAGCAAGTTTCCAAACGCATTGCAGCCAACCCTAAACCTTCTTCATTGCGCATGCCGCTTCTGTTGGGTTTTGGGTGCGCTGTTGATTGTTATCGCTCTCTTTGTGTGGCGTCGAAAAGGTTAACGAATAACCTCTCGCAATTCGGAGCCAAGTTAGTTGCGGCTTAGTCTGGGCTGTCAATAAGTTGGTATTAACACGGAATTTTGAGTGTCTGGGTTTATTCCTTGTTAACCGCAGGGGACGCGGAGGTTCGCAGAGGAGAACTCGATGATAATTTTGCATCCCTCTGGTATCCCGGAGGGATCGCAGAAGGGTTCGAGTTACCAGCAGCGAGCGAGAAACTTGGCCATCTACTCGAATCACTCCTACCCCTCACCCCCAGCCCCTCTCCCCGAAGCGGGGCGAGGGGAGCAAAAACCTTAGCCCCCCCCCCCTCACACCTCACACCTTACACCTTACAC